>DYHM01000032.1 GCA_020724125.1 Patescibacteria group bacterium
TCCGCGTTCTATTTTATTCTCTTGGCGCATTTTGTCAAATAGATGAATCTTTTTTGTTCTTTTATTCTTTGGCAATGCTTTGTAGCTAAACTCAAATCCATTATCGGTTAAGATATAGTTTATTTTATATGAATAGAATTTCAAAACTTGTTTTAAAAACCTTGCTCCTGTTTCTTTGTTTTTTCTCTTGCCTAACATAATGAAAGCGATTTTAGACGCTCGATCAATGGCAGTGTAAATATACCTTCTTTGTTTGTTTATCTTAGGACTGTAAAGTATATCAATGTGCAAATAACCAATTTTGTATTTTCTAAATCTCTTGATTTTTCTTTCAACTTCCGCAAATTCAGAAGGTAAAACATCCAAACTGCGCCTTTTTAAACTGTTTTCGTTTAAAACAAATTAAATCTTCTTGTTCTGACGCAAGATTTGTGTTAAGCTTACGAGGACGGGAAGATTTATCTTCAAGACTTTCCGCCTTCTTCCATCTTTGAGTTGTGGTTTGTGAAACACCATACTTTTTAGCCAAAGCATAAGCAGAAAGAAGGTTTTCCTTAATGGCTTGTCTTATTGCTAAAGCAGTAGTGGCGTTCTTATGTATTTTTATTTGCATACGTTAAGCGCGTTTACACCTTAACGTATCGTTAGTCAACAAATAGGATTATTTATTAAAGGTAGCTTATGCCATCTTTATTTTTGTTCGAAGAATTTATCTTTTTTTATTTTTGTTTGAAAATTGAAAATGAGAAATAGAAAAATCAAAATGCAAAAAATAAAATAGAAATTAATGGAAACTAATGGAAATTTATGGAAATTTTTTATGGAAATTTATTGTTTTTACAATCAGTTTCCATAAATTTCATGAACGAAGCGAGTAAATTTCTATAAGTTTCAAATTTAATTTTGGATTTTGACAATAGGGTACTTGGCGACGTAAAATATCGTTAAACAAACAAAACAAAAAAATACCTTGTCGCTGAGAATAATTATGGCCAAGCGTTTGGTTTGAGAGTAGCGAACGGCCTTTATCAATAAACCATTATCTGAAATTCCGAACCTTGTTAAAAATAAAAAAAGAAAGAGTAAAATATTCTAAAGGTCGAAAAAATATTAAAATTAAAAAAAGAGGTAATAAAAAATGAATAATCAAAATAATAAAATAGGGATTTTAGAAAACATGAATAAGCGAGTAAAAAAGCTGAGTATCATAGATTTAAAATTAATTCAAGGAGCGACAATATTCGGAATCCTTATTGTGCAAAGATAATACCTCAAATAATAGGTATAAGCATATGGTGGTTAGTGATATGCGCAATAAAACCACTTTATGTGTTTTGGATTAAAAAATAATACTCTAAAAAATTATGACCCAAAAAGTATTTCTTCCCAAATGGATGGGCTGGTTCACAACAATCATTATTGTTCCTCTATGGCTATGGATTACTTATGAGTATGTTTTTGGCGTCGGCGCTGCCCGAGAAGAACTTGGCCTGGTTGGATATTTAATAATCAGTTTTGTGTTGATTATATCGGTTGTTATTACTTGGTTAATGGCTTTGGGTAAATTGCCAGCCTATATTATCAAGGAAAAGAACGAAAAAGAAGAGAATCAACAAAACATAAAATCATAAAAACTCAAACTAATTCTCAAAAATCTGGGATTGATTTTTTCATTTGACAACTCCAAAAATACATATAAAATGGAATTATGTATTCCCGACTAATAAAACCGCCTATAAATAAAAGTTTTTTTCTTTTTGGTCCGCGAGGAACAGGAAAGACAACCTGGGTTAAAACAACTTTCCCAAAAGCGGTATATTTAGATCTATTGGAAGCAGAATTATTTAATGATCTTTTAGCAAATCCTCAACGTCTGGAAAATTTTATTCCAAACAGATTTAATGATTGGATAATAATTGATGAAGTTCAGAGAATTCCAGAATTACTAAACGAAGCTCATCGTTTAATTGAGAAAAATCATTATAAATTTATTCTCACCGGTTCAAGCGCAAGAAAATTAAAAAGAAAGGGACTAAATTTATTAGCCGGCAGGGCTTTGACATATTTTATGCATCCCTTGACCTCAAGGGAACTTGGCACTGATTTTGATTTACAACGGTCATTAATCTACGGCTATCTGCCTTCGGTTTATTCTGAATCAAACCCAAAAAAATATCTTGAAAGTTATATTAAAACATATCTTCAAGAAGAAATTCAACAAGAAGGGCTGACAAGAAATATGGGAGCATTTAGCCGATTTCTTGAAACCGCAAGTTTTTCTCAAACTTCAGTTTTAAATGTTTCTGCAATTGCTCGCGAAGCGGCAATAGAGCGAAAAGTAGTAGAAAATTATTTTTCAATCCTTGAAGATTTGTTAATAGGATATCGTCTACCTGTTTTTTCTAAGCGAGCAAAAAGACGACTTATTTCTCATTGTAAATTTTATTTTTTCGATGTAGGTGTCTATCGAACAATACGACCAAGAGGACCTTTAGATATGCCGGAAATGATTGAAGGAGCAGCTTATGAGACATTATTTTTTCAAGAACTGATGGCAATAAATGAATATTTAGATTTGGGATATAAATTGTTTTATTACCATACTATTGATGGTCGTGAGGTTGATTTTGTTGCCTATGGCAAAAGGGGAATATACGCCTTTGAGGTTAAGCGGACAGGAAAAGCAACATTACCAATGCTTGCCGGCCTGAAAACATTTCTTAAAGATTATCCTTCCGCTAAGTGTTATTTTGTCTATGGAGGGAAAAGACAGATGAGGGAAGGAAAAATAAATATCATTCCAATACAAGATATATTGCAAATGCTCCCAAAAATTTTATAAAGTTTAAGGTCTCATTTTATGCAAGTAAAAAACGAATTGTTATACTCATATGGAAAAAATTAAACAAAAAATTATAGAAGAAATAGAAAAATCAAAAAGAGAGCAGATAGAATTTTTGCAGAAATTGGTTCAGGCAAAATCTGTAAATTCAAATATGGATGATCCAATGAAGTCAAGCCCCTATGACCCGATTGAATTAGAGGTTGCTCAATTGATTTTTAACAAACTTAAAGAAATTGGTTTGCGTCCGAAATTTGAAGGTATTTCATTATCAAGACCAAATGTTGTTTGTGAATTTGGAAAAGGAAAAAAAACTCTTATTTTCAACGGACATATGGATACTGTTCCTCCTGGCAAGGAATGCGACTTTAATCCTTTTCTTGGTTTTATTAAAGATGGAAAACTTTATGGAGCTGGCGTTTTGGATATGAAATCCGCTTTGTGTTGTTATGTTTTTATGGCAAAAGCGCTTTTAAAATTTGAAAAAGAATTGAATGGGA
This sequence comes from Patescibacteria group bacterium, assembly GCA_020724125.1. Classification (GTDB taxonomy): domain Bacteria; phylum Patescibacteriota; class Minisyncoccia; order Minisyncoccales; family CG1-02-41-26; genus DYHM01. The sequence continues at coordinate 3,343 of DYHM01000032.1, forward strand.
AAATTTGTTTGCAATTTGTAATTGACGAAGAACCAATGGCTGCTTCTCATTTTGGCGCGCATTATCTTTTAGAAAAAGGATATACAGGGAATGCGGTTATAATTGGCGAGCCAAACACAAGAAAAATAACAATTGGCAATAGGGGAGGATATAGATTTAAAATAGAAGTTTTTGGCGACGTGGTTCATACTGGTTCAAGAGAATGGGAAGAAAAAAAAGAAGGATTAAATGCGATATTAGAAATGACAAAAATAATTGAGGCCTTACAAAATTTTCAGTTTTCTGAAAAAGAACATCATATTTTCCCTGGAAGAAAGAATGTATTAACGTTTCCTGTTTTAATTAAAGGCGGAAAAGCGATAAATATAGTACCTGATTCTTGCGTTGCTTTTGGAGACACAAGAATTTTACCGGGAATTACAAAAGAATTTATAGAAAAAGAGATCAAGAATAAACTTGATAAATTAGGAATAAAATATAAATTAACGCCAATTATTTATGTGCCGTCAGTTTTTATTAAACCAACAGAACCAATTGTTCAAATTCTCAAAAAGAATACCCAACAGATATTAAAAAAAGAACCAATTAGCGAAGGAGCTGGTCCCTGGAGCGATATGTGGATGTTTATTGAAAAAGGAATTCCATGCGTGAATTTTGGCTGTGATGGCAAGGGCATGCACGATAAAAATGAATATGTGGAGATTCAAAGCGTCATTGATGTCACAAAAATTTACGCTTTAACCGCTCTTGATTTTTTAAATGAAAAACAATGAATAAAAAACAAAAACATATTCTTTGGTTTTCTGAAATCTCTAAAAAAGATGTGGCTTTGGTTGGGGGAAAGAATGCTTCTTTGGGAGAAATGATAAAAGAATTGACAAAAAAGGGAATTAACATTCCCGATGGTTTTGCTTTAACTTCAAGCGCTTTTTGGCATTATTTGAAATTTAATAAAATAGATGAAAAATTAAAAGAAGTTTTCAATAAATTTAATCCAAAAAGCGTTAAAAGTTTGCAGGAAACAGGCAAAGCGGCTCGGGATTTAATTTTAAAAGGAGAATTTTCTTCGGATTTAAAAAAAGAAATTTTAGAAAATTATAAAAAACTTTCCCGGAAATATAAACAAAAAAATACTGATGCGGCGGTAAGAAGTTCAGCGACAGCCGAGGACTTGGCAAGCGCTTCGTTTGCCGGCCAGCACGAAACCTATTTAAATGTTTCTGGCCAAGAAAATTTATTAAAAGCGATTAAAAAATGCATTGCTTCTTTATTCACTGACAGAGCTATTTCTTATAGAAATGAAAAGGGATTTGGCCATTTAAAAATCGCTCTCTCGGTTGGAATTCAGAAAATGATAAAAAGCGATTTGGCTTCAGCCGGAGTAATATTCACCCTGGACACTGAAACGGGATTTCGCAATGTGGTTCTTATAAATTCAATTTACGGAGTGGGAGAAATGATTGTTAAGGGAAAGATTATTCCAGATGAATTTTATGTTTTCAAGCCAACTTTAAAGCAAGGTTATAAATCAATAATCAGAAAGGATTTAGGAAGAAAAACAAAAAAATATGTTTATTCAAAAACAGGAGGATTAAAAGAAGTTGATGTTTCTGAAAAAGATCAATTAAAATTTTCCTTGAATAACGATGAAATTCTAATTTTGGCAAGATGGGCTTGCGAAATAGAAAATCATTATGGAATTCCGCAAGATATTGAATGGGCAAAAGATGGAAAAACAGGAAATTTATTCATTGTTCAATCAAGGCCCGAAACAGTTTTCTCCCCATCAAAAATTTCAGTTTATGAAGAATATGAAATAAAAACGAAAGCCAAACCAATTTTAACTGGTATTGCTATTGGAAACAGAGTTGGTCAAGGAAGGGCAAAGATTATTCCTGATATTTCTAAAATTTCTCAATTTCAAAAAGGAGAGGTTTTAGTCGCCAAGATGACCGATCCTGATTGGGTTAGTGTTTTTCCTTTAGCTTCGGCAATTGTGACCGATGAAGGTGGCGCCACATGCCATGCCGCCATTGTAAGCAGGGAATTAGGAGTGCCTTGTATTGTTGGAACACGGGTTAGCGCTAAAGTGTTGAAAAATAATCAAGAGATTACTATCGACTGTACTCAAGGAAAAACTGGCAGGATTTTTGAGGGGAAAGTTTCTTTTGTAATAAAAAAATATAGTTTAAAAAAAATTCCTAAATTGGCGACAAAAATTATGGTTAATATTGGAGCGCCTGACATTGCTTTTAAGACATCATTTTTGCCAAATAATGGAGCGGGGCTGACAAGGCAAGAGTTTATTATTGCTGAAAAAATTAGAATACACCCACTTGCCTTGTATTACCACAAGGAAATCCAAAATCCTAAATCCGAAATCCGAAACAAATCCCAAATCCCAAATTCCAAATTCCAAGCAATAATCAAACAGATAGACGAGATTACGATTGAGCATAAAGATAAAAAAGAATTTTTTATAAAAGAATTAGCAGAGGGGATAGGTCAGATTGCTGCTGCCTTTTGGCCCAAGCCTGTAATTGTCAGGTTATCTGATTTAAAAACTAATGAATATCGGGCTTTAATTGGCGGCGAACTTTTTGAACCAGAAGAGGCAAATCCAATGTTGGGTTGGCGAGGCGCTTCGCGATATTATGATGAAAAATTTAAACCAGCGTTTGAAATGGAAGTTCAGGCGATAAAAAGAGTTAGAGATATTTTCGGTTTAAAAAATATTAAATTAATGATTCCATTTTGTCGAACACCGAAAGAGGCCGAAAAAGTTTTAAAATTAATGAAAGAATATGGATTAGAACGAGGGAAAGACGGCTTAGAAGTTTTTGTGATGTGCGAGATTCCTTCTAATGTTTTATTAGTAGAAAAATTTTTGGATATTTTTGATGGAATGAGCATTGGAAGCAATGATTTAACTCAATTGATTTTGGGCATAGATAGAGACTCGGCTTTAATTTCAAAAATTGGCGATGAAAGAAACGAAGCGGTAAAGGAAATGATTAAAAGGGTTATCACTGTTTGCAAAAAGAGAAAAAAATACATTGGAATTTGCGGCGAAGCGCCGGCAAACATTCCTGGTTATGTGAAATTTTTAATAAAATGCGGCATTGATTCAATTTCAGTGAATCCTGATTCTGTTACAAAAACAATACTTTTGGCAAATAAAGCGGAAAAGAAGCAGGAAAAAATAAATTATGAAAATGAAAGCGCGCATGAGCAACGCAATAAAAAATGGAATTGATATAATTAAAAAATGAAGATTTCTGTTAAGGTAAAAATAGGGCGCCTTTTGAAAAAATAGAGAAAAGGCAAGATGAATAC
>DYHM01000033.1 GCA_020724125.1 Patescibacteria group bacterium
ATTAATTTTATTTTTAGAAAATAAAATTCTTCTTTTTAGTAAAAGAAAAATTTTTAATTTTATTAAATTAACGAAAATACAATTAAGTTTTTGTTCTAAAAAAAATTAAACTTCCACTGGCGCGGGTTTTTCTTTTTTTCTCATTAAAGAAAACGAGGTCTGAAAAACAATATTTCCCTTTTCTAAATCAATAATAATGTCTTCCCCAGGGCTAAATTCCGAGCTAATAATTTTTAAAGACAAAGGATTAAGAATTTCTCTCTGAATTACTCTTTTTAAGGGCCGCGCGCCCAAATTGGAGTCAAATCCCCTTTCAACTAAATACTCTTTTAATTCTTTGGAAAATCTAATTTTAAGAGATTTTGCCTTCAATAACCTTTCTTCAATTTTCTTTAATTCTAAATCAACAATTTCTCTAATTTCTTTTTTGTTTAGATAATTGAAAATAATAATCTCGTCAATCCGATTTAAAAATTCTGGCCGAAAGGTCTCTTTTAAAACCTGATGGATTTTATTTGTTAAATCTTCTTTTAAAGAAATTTCCTTTTCTTTTTTTTGAGTTTCAAAACCAATAGGCTTCATTTCGGAAATATATTCTGAACCAAGATTTGAAGTCATAATAATAATGGTGTTTTTAAACGAAACCACTCTGCCTTTGGCGTCGGTCAACCGACCATCTTCAAAAATTTGAAGTAAGATATTAAAAACCTCGGGATGGGCTTTTTCAATCTCGTCAAGTAAAATTACATTGTAAGGTCGACGTCGAATTTTTTCAGTAAGCTGACCTGCTTCTTCATAACCAACATAACCGGGCGGCGCTCCTATTAATCTTGAAACGCTGTATTTTTCCATATACTCGGACATATCCAGTCGCACCAAGGCATTTTCGGTATTAAAAAGGAATTCAGCCAAGGTTCGGGCCGTCTCGGTCTTGCCGACGCCAGTTGGTCCCAAAAATAGAAAAACGCCAATTGGTCGTTCTTCTTCCGAGATGCCGGCCCGGCTGCGCCGAATGGCGTGAGAAATAACAGAGATTGCTTCATCCTGACCCACTATTCTTTTCTTTAAAATTTCTTCGGTTCTTTCCAATCTTTTGGTCTCTGCCTCTAAAAGTTTAGTCACCATAATGCCAGTCCACTGAGAAATTACTTCAGCTATGTCGTCTTCGGTTACTTCTTGTTTCAAAAGATTGCTTTTCTTTTGTTGATTTTTTAATTTTTGTTCTTTAAGGGCTAATTCTTTTTTAAGTTCAGGAATTTTTCCATATTTTAATTCAGCCAATTTTTGTAAATCAGTTTCCCATTGGGCTTTTTCTATTTGAAAATTAGTGAAGTCAATTTCTTTTTTAAGGTCTTTAATTTTCTGAATCAAATTTTTTTCTGCCATCCATTTGGCTTTTAAATTAGCGGCTTTTTCCGTTAAATTAGCCAATGTTTTTTCAACGGCTTTTAATTTTATCGCTAAGTTTTTTTCTTTTTTTAAAGATTCTCTTTCAACTTCGGCTTTGCTAATCTCATTATTGATTTCTTCAAGTTTAGCGGGTTTCGTCTCTATTTGAAGTCTAAGACTGGAAGCAGCTTCGTCTATTAAATCTACGGCTTTGTCTGGCAGAAAACGATCGGTGATATAACGGTTGCTTAATTCGGCTGCCGATTGAAGAGCCGAGTCCTTAATTTTGACGCCATGATGAACTTCATATTTTTCTTTTATTCCCCGCAAAATAGCAATAGTGTCTTCCACCGATGGTTCTTGAACATAAATGGGTTGAAATCTTCGTTCTAACGCCGGGTCCCTTTCAATATATTTTTGATACTCTTTAAGGGTGGTGGCGCCGATTGCCCGCAATTCGCCTCGGGCCAAGGCTGGTTTAAGAAGATTGGAAGCGTCAATAGAGCCCTCAGCCGCGCCGGCGCCCACTAAAGTATGGAGTTCGTCAATAAACAAAATATATTTATCCGCGCTTCTTTTTATTTCTCGAAGCAAGGCCTTGATTCTTGCCTCAAATTCACCCCGATATTTTGTGCCTGCCACCAAAGCGCCCAGGTCAAGAGCAATCAGTTCTTTTCCCTTTAAACTATCGGGAGCGTCTAAACTAACAATTTTTTTAGCTAATCCTTCCACAATGGCTGTTTTACCAACCCCGGCCTCGCCAATCAAGACAGGATTGTTTTTGGTTCGACGAAATAAAACATTTATTAATCTTCTGATTTCTGTCGCTCGGCCAATTACGGGGTCTAATTTTCCTTCTTTTGCCTCGGTTGTTAAGTTTCTGGTGTACTTATTTATAACTTCATATTTCGTTTCGGGATTGGGATCAATAATTCTTTCTTCGCCGCGAACCTCTTTTAATTGTTTTGAAATGATTTCTTTATTCAAGGGAAATAAAATACCGCTCCTTATTTGACTATTCTGTAAAATCTCTTGAGCCCCGCTTTTAACAAGTAAAAGCCCTAAAAACAAATGCTCGATAGAAATAAATTCATCGCCCATTTCCATAGATTCCTGTCGAGCCCGATCCAAAACTTGAGCCAAGTCCTGGGTAAGATAAAATTGTTCAATATCTCGAACCTTAGAAACTTGAGAGATGCGCTCAATGGCTTTTTTGGTTTTTCTTCGCAAATCTTCAATATCAATTTCTAAATTGTTTAAAATAGTTAAAACAATGCTATCCTCTTGATGTAAAAGAGCTTCTAAAAGATGAAGCGCGTCAACTTGCTGTTGATTATGTTGTCTGGCAATGTTTTGAGTATTAAACATCGCCTCTTGGGCTTTATGGGTGAAGTCGCCTCCATGAGTAAAAGGCATAGTTTAAAAATATCTTTACTATTTATTATTATTTTTCTTCTTTTCTTTTCCCTGTCAATTTTTCTTTAAGGTTTTTCATTTTTTTCATAAACTCTTCTTTTTTATTTTTATCTTCTTTTTCTGCGCTTATTCCAATTAAGCAATACGTTGCGTCAAATCCACTTCCTCCTATTTTCTCTAATATTTCTTCATCTACTAATTTATTTAATATATTTCCTACTATATCTATATACTTATCTCTTCCTATTGTTCTAGCTATTTTATTTACATCCTCCATTATATATTCATTCCTATAAAAAAGAAGGAGAATTTCTAATGTCACGTATTTCTCATATATTTCATCAAGAAATTCTGTTAAAGAGAGTTTCTCTTTATTTGGTTCCGAATTTGGTTTCGAAGTTATCTCGGGGGTTTCTTCAGCCGATGTTTTCCCTTTTTGGATTTCTGTGATAAATCCTCTATTTATTATTTCAGGGCAATTTTCTTTATTTTTTTTACCCTCTCCATTAGAAGAAGAAATTTTAGTAGTCATATATTTTACCTGTTAAGAATTTTTAATAAAAAGATTTTTAATAAATTTTAAAGATTTATCAAGATGACAATTACTCTTCTTTTACTTCCTATTTTATTTCTTCTTCTTTCTTTACTTCCGCTTTCGTTTCCGCCCCTTCCTTCACTTTTGTTCCTTCTTTTCCCTCTATCACTTCTTTTACCTCCTCCCTTGCCTCGGCGCTGATTTCTGGTTTTGGTGTTTCGGCTTTTTTCTTTGGTTTCTTATGAACAGGTTTTTTCTTGCCAGTGATTATTTTTTCACTAATCAATAAATTATAAACTGTGTCTGACATTTGAGCGCCGACATTAAGCCAATGTTTTATTCTTTCGGCCTTAATTCTTTTTTCTTTTGTTAAGGGGTTTAAAAAACCTAAAATTTCCAAAAACCGGCCTCCCTGCGGAGGATTTTTTTTCTCGGTCGCAACAATTTTAAAAAATGGTTGATTTTTTTTACCTGTTCGAAAAAGTCTTATGGTAAGCATACAATAAAAATTCAAAATGTAAAAATCAAAATGCAAAATGACAATGCAAAATGTAAAATTACATTAAAAATCCAAAATCCAAAACTTAAATCAATAAAATTCAAAATGTAAAAATTAAAAATCAAGTTGAAAATTCAATTACTTTCTATTTCCATTTTTTTATTTTCAAGGCTTGTTCAGCGGCTTTTAACTCGGCTTCCTGTTTCGAATAACCCTCGCCCTTAGCAACAACCTCGTCATCAGCCAAAAAAACTCCAATCACAAAATGTTTAAGATGGTCTGGGCCCGTTTCCTTTAAAACCCTATAAGTGGGAGTAACCCTTTCTTTTTCCTGGGCTAATTCTTGAAAAAGAGATTTACTGTCTTTCCAAGCTCCTTCTTCTAAAATTCTTGGCAATTCAGGGAGTAGGTAAAAACTAATGAATTTCTGACAGCGACGATAACCTTGGTCCAAATATAAAGCGCCTAAAAAAGCTTCAAAGGCATTGGCTAAAATAGTTTCTCTCGTCTTGCCTTTATCTTTTTGCGCGCCCTTGCTTAATAAAAGATATTTTTCAAAATCAAGTTTTTTTGTAATTTTTAACAGAGATTGACTATTAACCAATGATGCCCGCCAATTAGTTAAATCTCCTTCCGGATTTTCATAATTTTTGTATAGAAATTCGGTAACCACTAATTCTAAAACAGCATCGCCTAAAAATTCCAATCTTTCATTATGGTTAAGATAAAATTTTGGATTTTCATTTAAATAAGAACGATGACAAAAAGCCTGAATCAGTAAATCTTTGTTTTTAAATTTTAAATTTAATTTTTTTTCTAATTCTGAAAAATTTTTCATTTTTTTAATCTTTTATAAATTGCTCCCATTACTCCGTTAATAAATTTACCCGAACCCTCGCCGCCAAAACCCTTAGCCAACTCAATGGCTTCATTGATAGCCACTTTTGGCGGAACTTCTTTTTTATCTATATATAATAATTCAAAAAGTCCCAGTCGTAAAATATTTCGGTCAACAATGGCAAGCTGATTAACAGGTCGTTCGGCTGCCGCTTCTTCAATGATTTTATCAAGTTTTGAAATATGTTTATCAATTCCCTTGCTTAATCTTTGAGCAAATTCAGCTTCGTCAAAATTGCCGCCGTAATTTTTAATATTTCTCTCTAAAATTTTCTTTAAATCTGTTTTCTGCTGATAAAAATCCCATTCAAATAAAGATTGTAAGACTATGGAACGAGCAAGATGACGTGAAGACATACATTTTTAAATTTTTAATTTTCAATTTTTAATTTTTAATGAAACTCCCAACCGCCCCAAGGGGCGGGGTTTTAAAAACAAATCAAAATTTTTTTCTTGATAATTCTTCCATTGTTAATGGTTTTTCTTTTTTTAATTTTTCTTTTTCTTTAATTTCCTTTTCTCTTCTCTTTTTTTCTTTTTTATCTAATTTTTTAAAGACATCTATAACTTCTTTGCCTTGATAATATCCGCAATTAGGACAAACAGTGTGGGGAAGAATTGATTTTCCGCATTTGAGACACAGGATTAAATTCGGTTCCTTTAAAAACAAATGTAGCCGACGTTTATTTCTTCTTGATTTGGTATGTTTTTGTTTTGGCACGCCACCCATAAATAATTTAAATTTAACTCCTTATTTATTCTATATTTATTTTTACTCTACCACCTAAAATTATTTTTGCAAGTTTCTATATCAGATGTTCGCAAGTTTTTATATCAGATGAGTGTCTTTAACAATTAAGGGTTTTCACTTTTTATTAAGATTTTTATTAAAAAGCATTTAAAAAGGATTCGTAGAATTACTGCGATCGCCTCAATTCTACGAGTTTAGTTGAAAGTTTCATTTTTTTATTTTTCTAGGACTTACGCACTTGGTTTAATTTTTAAACTTTTTGTAAAAATTTTTGTAAAATTTTTTGACCTAAAGAGTTTAAAATAACCAATACTAACAAGAAAATACATCGCTTTTAACCATTTTGAACTGAAACGCGTAAGTCCTAATAATTTTAACATTTCTCGCAGCATCTCATTGATTTTCTTTTCCAAATTTTTATTAATTCTTCCAATAGTTTTGAGAATTCTTGATTTATCTATTGCTCTTATTTGAAAAATTAAAACTATTGATTCTTAGTTGAGATTATTTTGTTTATCTGGAAAAATTGTTAAAGCATACGGAAACCTCAGAGCTTCGAGATTAGTGGTAAGAGGAATTACTACAGCGATATTTGTCTTGGTATTAGAAATTAAAATTGCCGGTCTTTGGCCATATTGTTCGTAACCGACGCCAATAACTAAATTGACAATGCAAATATCGCCTTTATTCATATACTTTTTTCAAATTTTAAAAAATCTTCATCGTTGATTTTTTCCCAAACTTCCAATTCTTTCTTTAATTCCATTTTTTTCCCCAATATTTGAAAATAATACAAAACAGCATTGATTAAAAAATCTTCCTTGGAAATACCTATCTTTTCTGAAACCTCTTTTATTTCTTTTTCTATTTTTTCGGAATAGTTATGGTAGTTATATTTTTTCATTCTATCAAATCAAAATTAGAAGTCAAAGAAAACAAAATCAAAATGCAA
>DYHM01000034.1 GCA_020724125.1 Patescibacteria group bacterium
TCGGGGAACTGGGATTTGAACCCAGACTGCATCCTCCCAAAGGATGTATGCTGCCATTACACCATTCCCCGAAAAAAAATTTAGCAGGGGCAAGAAACACGCGTACTATTGGTATTCGACACCCCGTTAAAATTTTAGCGAAAAAAAACTTGCGCCGCTGTTACGTTACTTCTGATATTTCTAATAGGACATGGATTGTTATGTAACGTCTCAATAAAAAAATTTTCTGTGAAAAATTATATGACTTTTTCAAAAAATTAAAACTGCGCAAATATCTAAGCCAACGATTTAAAATATAAAAGAGTATCTTCTATCTTTTAAAAATTATCATTTAAATTAATCTAAAAAATTAGTAAAATGGAATTTTATTTTTTAGACGAAAAAAAATAATAAATTTATATTTTTGAAAATTATCTAACTTTTAATTTAATTGTTTCGACCAATTTTATCGGTTCAACTAAAAACTTTTTAAACTTCTTAATATTTTTTTCCGTAATGCCGATTTGATATTCAATTCCTCCCCTGTGTTGATGGCTTCGTGTCGGATGTTTTTTAACTTCTTTATTTGTTAAAACCCAGTACAAAATTTTGTCCACCCAAACGCCGACAAAAACAAAAACCCCTACTACATCCAATTTAATCTGTTGGAAATTCATCCAATATGGCTCATCTAATTCAAAACTTAACGCTTTAGTTTCCAAGCCGCCACGAAGTTTTGTGTTGATTGCTCGACACGCTTTTACTTCAACTTTTATTATTTTCTTTCCGTTTTCAAGATAAAGGTCATAATCGCCAGAATAATTTTTATCAATCTCTTTTGACGGTTTTTTAAATCTTGCATCAATATCAATCAAATGTTTTTGGGCCCAAATTTCACCGAATACGCGCGGAGAGATATTGTAAAGATTAAGATAGGGATTAGCGTTAACATAAGTGTCCCTTAGATCTTCATATTCTTGGAAAGTAATGATTTTTTTATCAAGTAAATACATTAAACGATACTCGTATTCGTTGAATGGGTATATTGACTTTAAGCCACTTAAACGAGCTAATAAAAATTTTTTACTTTGTTGCGGCAATTCTTTAATCCACTCGTCAAGTTTTTTGTCTAAAATTTTTTTGTCCATATTTTTTAATTAAATTAAATCAAATAAAGTTGGCGCTCCTAATAATTGCTTGTCATTTACTAAAATTTTCCCGTCTTTTAAGATTTTAGCTCTGCCCCAACCAGTTTTCCCGGTACGTCTGAAATGAAGCAATCGGGCGGCCATTATTTTACAATAATTCGGGTCTATATCCATCGTATAACATTTTCTTTTGCTTAATTCCGCTTGTAGTAAAGTAGAGCCAGAATGGCCGAAAAAATCAATAACAATATCGCCTTTATTACTGCTTGCCTCAATAATTCTCTTTGCGGATTTAAGGGGTTTTTGGGCAAAACAACCTTCTATATTTTCGCGCATTAAATAAAAAACTTGTTGTATATCATGCCAAACATTTCCCGCTCTGATAGTTAAAGATTTACTGCGTTCAAAATTTTCTGTGACCCTTCCGTTAACTTCTTTATAATACCCTTTTGTTTTTTTTGGTATATCAGTATATTCAGCTTGAACATTAAAAATTGGTTCGCCTTTAATATAATAAAGCAATTCTTGCCGGATTGCCATCCAGTTTTTTTGTGTTCCATATCCCCGTTGATTTCTCATTGTAATGAAATTTCTAATACTAACAGGTTTATTTCTCATCATAATCATAAAATCAGGGAGCGGCTGTAAGGCGTTTCTAATATCCGCTCCAAGCCAAATATAAAGAGAGGAATTTTTATCAAGAATATCTATTGTGTTATCAACCCATTTTTCGCTCCAGTTGATATATTGGTCTAAGGGTAAATTACCGAACTCATCATTTATATCAACATTATATGGCGGGTCTTGAACCGCTAAGATTGCTTTTTGTTCTTGCATCATTTTTTTAACATCTTCTTTTTTTGATGCATCAAGACAACCAATTTTATGGCCGCTAATTGAGTCCTCCCAAATAACGCCATATTCAAAATCTTGTATTTTTGTTCGCGCTTTGTTATTTATTTTTTTATCTTGAACCAGTGGCATAAATAAAAAAATTTGAACCAGCAATTAAATTATATCCTGTAATTTTAATTTTAATACAGATTTCCAATTTTCCAAAGTTAAATTTTCAGGTCTTATATTTTCCTGAATTCCACATTTTTTTAAAATAACTAAGTCGCATTTTAAATTATTTTTTAATAATTTTCGTTTGCCGGAAAAACCTTTTTTGACAAGTTCAAAAAAAATCCTTTCTACTTCTTTTGTAAATCTGCTAAATCCAGTATTTTTTTTGTTATTTCTCAAATTTTTTTTCTTTAAAGAACTTAACTTTTCGGCAGCGATACTTTCAAAAAAATTTTTTGAGATATTATCTATCAATAAAATTGCCGAATCAACTTTTGGTTGAGGTGAAAAATATCTTGCCGGAACAAATTTAATAATCCTTGGTTGACCATAAGATTTAACGCTTATTGATAAAATGCTTTCGCGTCCGTCCTTTGCCGCTATTCTTTTTGCTACTTCTTTTTGAACTATTAAAACCATTTTCGACGGCTGATAATCTGATTGTAAAAAATTTCGAATAAATATAGATGTTAAATAATAAGGTATATTAGCGACAATTTTATATCTAAAAGAATGAAGTTTAAAATTCGAGGGATTAAATTTTAAAATATCATCGTGAATTATTATTAAGTTTTTATAGGACCGAAAGTTTTGTTTTAATACTTCTACTAACTTTTTGTCTTTTTCAACGGCAATTAGTTTTCCCTTGGTCAATCTTTCAAGCAGAACTCTGGTAAAAATTCCTTTTCCCGGACCAACTTCTAAAACAATATCATCCGGATTAAGGTTAGCGGTTTCCACAACTCTTTCGGTAATTTTTTTTGAAACCAAAAAATTTTGACCGAGATGCTTTATTGATTTACGTTTCGGCATATGAAACAAGTTAAATCTTTTTCGTAATTCATCAATAGAAAAGATTTAAGAAAACAAAACAGCGGCTTCCCAGAGGACCATACTTAAAATTATTATTAAAACAACAATTACCCAAACTATTCTTAAAAACTTTTTTTTAAAAACCATAAATAATTTAAACTCAAAAGTTAAAGCCCAAAATCACAGCAAAACAATTTTCAATTATCAATTGGTAATTGGATAAAATTATCAATTTTCAATCAAACTCCACAATAAAATCATAAATTCAAAATTCTAAATCCTAAACAAATTCAAAGTTCTAAATTCCAAATTCAAAACAGACGAGTCTTGGTCATTGGGATTTGGGATTTCGGATTTGTTTAGAATTTCGGATTTAGGATTTTGAATTTTTCCCTCGGAATTCATTGAAAATTGGGAAATTTTTAAGGTTTTGTCTTATTTATCAATTTCGTTATTCTTGATTTTTTTCGGCTGGCAGCGTTTTTCTTTATGGTTCCAACCTTGGCGGTTTTGTCCAACGCTTTATAAACCAATGGTAAGAGTTTTTTTGCCTCTTCGGTTTTTTTTTGACTAAGTAAATTTTTCACCTCTTTAATTAGGGTTTTTATTTTTTTCTTTCGTTGAATATTCCTTTTTCTTCTTTTTATGCTTTGCCTTAAGGCTTTTTTGGCTGATTTTATTATGGGCATAAAATTTAAATCCAAATACCAAAATCCAAAATAACAATGAAAAAACCAAAAATCAAAAATTAAAACCACAAACCAAAGACCAAAAAACTCAAAACTCAAATCTCAAAAATCAAATAATTTCTAATTTTTAATTTTTAAATAATTTTTAATTTCCTAATTTTTAAACTTTTTAAAAATTAAATCATTGGGATTTATTTAAAATTTAAAATTAAAAATTAAAATTCTTCTGATAGTGATTTGACATTTATTATTTGGATTTTGGATTTAAAAAACTTAAGATTTGTTTTTTTATGATTTCCCGTAATTTGTATTAGTCTACTTGAATTTGAAATAAAATCAAGTTTAGAATGGCAAAGTTAGAACGGGCTTGTATCGAAATTGAAGTTCTGATACAATAAAATAAAGAAAAAATGATTGCTTTCCTTCAAGGGAAAATTGAATATAAAAATGAAAAATTCATTATTATTGAAACAGCTAACATCGGCTATCAGATTTTTTGTTCAATGAAAACATTAGAGAAAATAGAGATTGGCCAAGAGATTAAGTTTTTCACCCATCTTTGTCTTAAAAAAGAGGCCATTGAACTCTACGGATTTATAACCCTAAAAGAACTTGAACTCTTTAAAAGATTAAATAACATTTCAGGTATTGGCGTAAAAACCGCTTTAAATTTGGCTTCTTTTGGTTCTTTGGAAAAATTAAAAGAAATGATTGGCAGTCAAAAATTTCTGCCAGAATTAAAGGGAATAGGCAAAAAAAGACTCCAAAAAATAATTTTAGAAATCAGCGAAATTAGCAACGCGGTTAGCAATATGGAAGAAAAACAATTCACTCCTGAACAAGAATCAGTCCTTGAAGCTCTGATTTCTTTGGGGTTCTCAGTCCAAAAAGCCAAACAAGCCATAAAACAAATTCCCGAAGAGATTAAAGAAACTGAAGAAAAAATAAAAGAATGCCTTAAATTTCTTCAAGGAAAATAAAATAAATCTCATAAATTTATTTTACGATTATTCCTCCGCCTAAGACTTCCTTGTCCTTGTAAAAAACTATTGATTGACCAGGAGTTATTGCTTGTTGGGGAGATCCAAAAACTACTTCAAAACTTTTGGTTCTTATTTTTTTAGTTATGGTTGCCGAAACAGCTTTGTGACCATATCTAATTCGAGCTTTTATTTTTAAAGGTAATTCTGGTTCTTTACGGGAAACCCAATTAACATTTTGAGCAATTAAACTTTTTTGATAAAGATTTTTATCGTTGAAAAAAGAAGTAACTATCAGGGTATTTTTTTTAAAATCTTTGGCCACGACATAAAAAGGTCCCCCGGAAAACTCAATTCCTTTTCGCTGACCAATAGTATAAAACGACAGACCTCGATGCTGACCGATTTTCTTGCCATTGGTTGTTAAAATTTGGCCTTGTTTTGGTTTAAGATATTGGGTTAAAAAATCATTGATAGTAGTTCTGATAAAACAGATTTCTTGAGATTCAGGAATGCCTAAAACCGGCAATTTGAATTTTTTAGCCAGTTCCTTAACCCGAATTTTGGTTAAATTTCCAAGCGGAAATAAAATATGTTTTAATTGTTTTTGATTTAACTGCCACAAAAAATATGATTGATCTTTTAATTTATCTTTCGCTAAAATCAACGAATAACGAATCCGTTTCGAATTAACGAATTTACGAATTCGCGCGTAATGGCCGGTTGCCACATAGTTAGTTCCTAAAATCAAGGCTTTTTCCAATAATAAGCCAAATTTTATTTCTTTATTACAGACCACGCAGGGATTGGGAGTAATTCCTTTTTTGTAGCCGTCCAAAAAATAATCAACAATTCTTTTTTTAAATTCTTTTTCAAAATTAAAAACATAAAATGGGATGTTTAAAATTTTGGCTACTTTTCTGGCTCTGGCTTCTGCCTCTAGGGCGCAGCATCTATTCCATCGGCCAATCAAACCATCTTTTTCAGGCGCCATCCAAAGTTTCATAAAAACCCCAATCACATCAAAACCAGTCCTCTTTAAAAGAGCCGCGGCAATCGAACTGTCTATTCCGCCAGACATGGCAATTATCACCCTATTCTTTTCTTTTCTTAAAAGAGATAATCTATTTAAGGAGTTTAGCTTCTTCTTCTGGGTCTTCATTTCTTTATTTTACAAATTTTTTCTTAAAAATAATATTTGATTAATAAAAATTCGAGAAACCAAATTTTCCCAAACCTGAATTACCCATAAAGTCAATTAAA
>DYHM01000035.1 GCA_020724125.1 Patescibacteria group bacterium
TAATGAATTTCTTGCCAATGAAATCTATCTCCAAAAGACTTTCTCCTAATTGATTGATAGAATATTCTGGATAATGAAGATATCTTGAAGCGCCCTTGTTTCTACCTTTCTGGATCTTTTCTGAAAGACCAGCTTCTTTTAAAACCCTACCAATGAATTTAGGATGAGGGGCATTAATTAAAGGATATTTCTCTTGTCATCTTTGAATGATGGCTGAGGCTCCAGCAAAGAATGTTTTTGAATCCTGAACCAACCCTTGATGGATTTCTTTAATCCTTTTAAGTTCCACCTTGCTATGTTTTTTTGTTTTACCTTTTTACCAACCTCTCATATCTTTGGCCTAATCTTGATTAGGCGATTGAGTCCATTTTCTTACAAAATCTTTTGTCACTCTTTCTATTCTAATAATTTCAGCCTGAGATAGGTTTTTTTAAAAAACAATTCATTAACCCTTTTTCTTAATTCAATTAATTTTTCTTTATTCATATAATTTGATAAGTAAATCAAAAATTGATAACATTTAGATCGACTTTTATTTAATTTATTCTATCAACAAGACAAACAAAATTCAATTAAGATGGACGACGTTCATTTGTCCATCAACCATTAAGAACAAACGGCAAAACAAACAAAAAATGGACTGGCAAACAAACCAAAGACAAAAAATTCAAAACTTAAAATTCAAAATGCGTTCGAAATTCAAAATTCTAAATTCAAGACTTTATTCTTTTAAGCATTTGCTTTCCAAATTTTTTTTGTTATAATTTTAACTTATTAAAGTTTATCTCCTTAAATTAAGGAAGAAGTTTTTATTCTCTTAATTTATGCAAATCAAGGATTTTTCAAAAGCCAAGAATTTTCTTCCCCTGTATTCGCTTTTGGGTTATCAAAAAGAAAACTGGGAGCAGTTTTTAAAAAAAGATTTAAAAGAAATTTTTGAAGAAACCTTTCCAGTTCAGGATTATACCGGCAAGCAATTTGAGCTTGACTTTATTGAGTTTAAAATTGGAAAACCAAAATATAAAACAGAAGAAGAGGCAAGATTTAAAGAAGATACCTATGAAGCGCCCCTAAGGGTTACTTTTTCTCTCCGTAACTTAAAGACGAAAACAATTATTAAACAAGAAGTTTTTTTAGCCAATCTTCCTTTATTAACAAAGAATGGAACTTTTATTATTAATGGAGTAGAAAAAGTAGTTATTTCCCAGCTTATTCGTTCACCAGGAGTTTTTTTTACCGCTAGATTGTTCGGGGGAAGAAAGTTTTTTGGAGCAAAAATTATTCCCGTAAGAGGCGTCTGGTTAGAACTTGAAACCGATTTATCTGGCTTTATTGGCGTTAAAATTAACCGACAAAGAAAGATTGCCGTCACTACTCTTCTTCAAGCATTTGGCTGTTCAAGGGATTTTCTAAAAAAAGAATTTAAGGGATTAGGCAAAACAGAAGCTAAGGAGATAGAAAAAACCCTTTCTCGCGATTCGGCTGCCAATCAAGAAGAGGCCTTAGTGGAAATTTATCAAAAATTGCGAACCGGGGATTTAGTTAGCCCTGACGCTGCTCGGGATTTTATTTATAATATGTTCTTTAATTTTCAAAGATACGACCTTGGCAAGGTGGGCCGCTGGAAAACCTGGCAGAGATTGCCGGGATTAAAGCCGGAATTAAAAACAAAAAACGAGACAATTACAAAAGAAGATAGGGTTCTTAAAGTAAAGGATATTCTTTTTACCCTTAAAGAAATAATTAGATTAAATAATACTCCCGGGGCTGATCCTGACTATATTGACCATTTAGGCAATAGGCGAATAAAAAGTTTGTCTGAAATTTTAGAATCAAGGATAAGGGTGGGGATATTCAGGTTAAAAAGAATAATCCAAGACAAAATGTCTACATTAGAACCTTCCATATTAACCCCTGTTCAATTAATAAACCCAAAACCAGTAATGTCTGTTATTGAGGTTTTTTTTAACACTTCACATCTTTGTCAATTTATGGAAGGCGAAAATCCTCTTTCTTCTTTAGAACACAAAAGAAGGATGACCACCACGGGTCAGGGCGGATTAAACAAAGAAAGGGCTGGTTTTGAAGTAAGAGACGTCCAGGCTTCTTATTACGGTCGGATTTGTCCAGTTGAAACTCCCGAAGGAGAAAATGTCGGATTGATTTCTTATTTAGCCACTTATGCCAAAATTAATCCTTTTGGTTTTTTAGTTACTCCCTATTTCCGAGTAAAGAATGGTCGGGTAACTTCAAAGATTTATTATCTTTCAGCCTTTGAAGAAGAAATGTATAAAATAACTCATGCCGGCATACCGCTGGCTAAAAACGAGAAAATTATACCCCAAAAAGTTAAGGTTAGAATAAAAGGAGATCTTCAATTAGTAAAGTCCAAAGAGGTTGAATTTATGGATGTTTCCGTTAATCAACCAATTAGCATTACCACTTCGCTTATTCCCTTTCTTCAAAATGACGACGCCAGACGAGCCTTAATGGGTTCTAATATGCAGCGTCAATCTGTGCCCTTGCTTTTAACTGAACCGCCTCTGGTTGGCACTGGCTTGGAAGAAAATGCAGCTCGTAATTCAGGAGAGATAATAATAAGCGATGATAATGGTGTTGTTGAATATATTGACGCTTCTCAAATTAGAATTAAAACCAAGGATTCAAAAATACTCAATTATTTTCTTAAAAAATATAATCGAGGGAATCAATATACTTCTTACCATCAAACGCCAATTGTTAAAAAAGGAGAGAGGGTTAAAAATGGCCAGATATTAACCGATGGACCATCTATTTCTCAGGGACGAATATCTTTGGGTAAAAATATTTTAATCGCTTATCTTCCCTTTCGCGGTTATACCTTTGAAGACTCTATTGTTATTTCTGAAAGATTAGTTAGGGAAGATGTTTTTACTAGCATTTATATAAAAGATTATGTTTGCGACGTTCGAGAAACTAAATTAGGACCGGAGATTACTACTTGCGATATTTCAAATGTTTCCGAAGAGAAATTAAAAAATTTAGACGAAGAAGGAATTATCCGAGTTGGCGCCAAAATAGAATCAAATGATATTTTGGTCGGAAAGATTTCACCAAGCGGAGAAAAGACTTTGACCGCTGAAGAGAGATTATTAAAAGCGATTTTTGGCGAGAAAGCCAAAGATGTTAAAGATACTTCTTTAAGATTAGGTCCGGTTACAAAAGGGAAAGTTATTAGAATTAAAGTTTTATCGCGAGAAAAAGGCGATAAATTAGAAACAGGAATTATTAAAAGAATCACGGTTGAGGTGGCTCAAATTAGAAAAATAAAAATTGGCGATAAGATAGCCGGTCGGCATGGCAACAAGGGCGTGGTTGCTAAAATTTTACCTCAGGAAGAAATGCCGTTTCTTGCCGATGGCACGCCAGTTGATATAGTTCTAAATCCCTTGGGCGTAATTAGCCGAATGAATATCGGACAAATTCTTGAGGTTCATTTAGGATGGGCGGCAAAAAAATTAGGTTATTACGCTATCACTCCGGCTTTAGTGGGAGCAAATGAAGAAGACATTAAAGAAGAGTTGAAAAAAGCCGGTTTGCCGGAGTCCGGGAAAACCACGCTTTACGACGGCAGAACCGGCGAAGTTTTTTTTGAAAAAGTCACAGTGGGTTATGGTTATATTATGAAATTGGAACATATGGTAGAAAATAAAATTCACGCTCGGAGCATCGGCCCTTATTCTTTGATTACCCAACAACCATTACAAGGAAGAGCTCAATTTGGCGGTCAAAGATTTGGCGAAATGGAGGTTTGGGCATTGGAAGGTTATGGCGCCGCTCATACCCTTCAAGAGATGCTGACTATTAAGTCCGATGATGTTTTGGGTCGGGCAACCACCTACGAAACGATTTTAAAGGGTGAAGAAATTAAAAAACCAAATATCCCCGCTTCGTTTAATTTATTAGTAAACGAACTTAAATCATTAGGATTAAGCATTGAGATAAAAGAAAAAATAGAGAAAGATAAGAAAAAAAATAACTCATAAATTTATGAAACTCCAATCTTTAACTGGGATGAGAGATCTTTTTGAAGAAGATTTAAAGCTTTTTCAAAAAATAGAAAAATCCGCCCAGGAAATTCTCGATTTTTATGGTTTTCGAAAAATCGAAACGCCGATTTTAGAAATGTCCGAGCTTTTTGAACGAGGCAGCGGTCAAAGCAGCGAAATTGTCCAAAAGCAAATGTTTTCTTTTCGAAGCAAGGGAGGTGATTTTTTAAGCTTAAGGCCGGATTATACCCCTTCAATTATGAGAGCTTATTTCCAGCACGGAATGGATGTTTTACCTAAGCCAGTCAATCTTTGGTATAGCGGTTCTTGTTTTAGATATGAAAAACCTCAGGCAGGCAGATACCGACAATTTTATCAATTAGGGATTGAGGTTTTAGGCAGCGAATCATGGATAACGGACACTCAGGTTGTTTATCTTTTTTTTAAAATTTTAGAAACCATTGGACTTAACAACTTAATTATTAAAATTAACACCATCGGCGATTCTCAATGCCGTCCTTATTATAAAAAAACCCTGAGTGAATATCTACGTCGTCGTCGAAACTCTCTTTGCGCTGACTGTAAAAATAGATTAAAATTAAATCCATTAAGAGTTTTAGATTGTAAAGAAGAAAAATGCCAGGTCATTAAAAAAGAAGCGCCTCAACTCCTTAATCATCTTTGCGGAGATTGTCATAAACATTTCGAAAAATTTTTAGAAGGATTAGACGAATTATCCCTGCCTTATAACTTAGACCCTTATTTAGTCAGGGGATTAGATTATTATACAAGAACAGTTTTCGAAATTTTTAAAGAAAATTCAGAAGAGAATATAAAACAAGAAATAAACGAGAAAGAAGAAAAAGAAGTAAATGAAACAAAGAAACAGGAAGAAAAAGAAACTCAAATAGCCCTCGGCGGCGGCGGCAGGTATGATAATTTGGCAAAATTATTTGGCTGGAAAGAAACACCAGCTGTTGGTTTCGGTTTTGGTTTAGATAGAATAATAGGTCTAATTAAAAAGACGGAAAAAAAGGAGCTTAAACTTCCTCCGGTCCCAAGGGTTTTTTTAGCTCAGGTTGGCGAACTGGCAAAAAAAAAATGTTTAGGTCTTTTAGAAAAATTTCGAAAAGAGAAAATTAGAGTTGCTGAATCTTTATTTAGGGATTCTTTGGGTTTGCAATTAAAGATAGCTGACAAATTAGGAGTTAGATATGTTTTAATTTTAGGACAGAAAGAGGTTTTAGAGGAAAAGATAATTATTCGGGATATGAAAACAGGGAAACAGGCCGTTGTCAATCTTAAAAAAGCGATTAAGGAAATAAAAAAACCAGGAAGATAAAAAATAAAATCCAAAACAAATAACTTCAATCAATTTCTATTAATTTCAGTCAATTTCTATCAATTTCTATTAATTTCAATTTTTAAATATGCCTCCCTGCCTTTTTTGTAAAATCGTTAATAAAGAGTTGTCTTCGGAAATAGTTTATGAAAGCGAAAAAAGTTTAGTTTTTAAAGATATTCACCCCAAGGCCGACTTCCATGTTTTGATCGTCCCTAAAAAACATATTGAGTCGGCAAACCGCCTTGAGTTTGAAGATAAAGATTTAATAATGGAAATGTTTTTAACAGCCAAAGAGGTTGCCCTGCAAAACCAATTAGGGGGTTATAAATTAATCATTAATGTTGGCCGAAAAGCAGGTCAGTTGATTGACCATCTTCATCTTCATCTTTTGGCCGGTAAAATAAAAGAAATTGTTTAAAAATAGAAATTTAAAAT
>DYHM01000036.1 GCA_020724125.1 Patescibacteria group bacterium
TTCATTTGAAATATATTTGTTATAATTAAGGAAGCACAAAATAAGGAGGTAAAAAATGAAAAAATATGATTATTTTGATTGCTCTTTTTAAAAAAAAGAAGAAGCCAAGAGGGTAAAGGAAAAAAAGAACACTTTTAATTTCAATCCCAATAAAAATTCCCCTAAAAACGACGGAATTGATGAAGGTTATTATCGTAATTATTCACATGACCTTGGGGTTTTTATTGGAGCCGGAACATGAAAAGACCATGGTCTATTCTAGTTTATTACCTAAAAGGAGGAAATCTCCTTTTTTTATTTCTTCGAAAATATAATTTCTGAAATCAACTCCAGATATAAAGCGTTACTCCAGGCTTGAACCCAACAACCTCCTGATTCAAGCCGATTAGCAGAGCTTAATTCGCTATGATGAGAAATCACTCCCAACCAAAGAATTTCCTTGGCGCTGGCTTCTAAGATTTTCTCAATATATTTTTTAAACTTTTTTTTATTAAATCGAGCTAAAACCAAGGCGGCTAAATTATTAATCCAAAACCAAGAATCGCCATTATGATAACTTTTGATATCCTCACCGGTAGATTGAGGAGTAAAACGAAAGTCCTTTTTATCAATAGTGCTTAAACCTCCCCATTCCAAGTATAATTTTGATAAAACATTTTCAAAACATCTTAACCATTCTTTTTTAGTTAAAAGTTGAGGATAAATATAGGCGACTAAAAATATATTTGGCCTAATAGTAAAATCATCAATCCCATCAGCCAAAATTTCTCCATTCCAAAATTTTTCTCGGACTTTCTTTTTAAAAGATTTCTCTAACTGAAAATATTTTTCTTTTTGGGTAAGTTGATAGGCTAAATTATAGAGATTTAAAAGTAAGGCCTGAATTTCTATTCTTGCCCCTTCTCTTTCTTGGGTGTCCATCCAGGTTTCTTTGGCCTCTCCAATAATAAAACCTTCTTTACAATGATGCTCTGATAATCCTTCAATTGTTTTCTCTAAAGATTGGCTGATTTTTTTAATTTCTCCTTTCTTAAAATAATTCTTTTTAAATTCGGCTATTCTTTGAAAAATCCAGCCGCTTGCGTCAATATTCTCTTTATACAAGAAAGGGGTCTCTCTAAATAAAATATTTGGCATTTTCCCGTCCTCTTTTATCTTGCCCAATAAATCAAAAAGGATTTTTTTAGCTAAAGAAGGATTGATTTTTTTAAGGGCCTTAAGAGAAATTGCCTCATCTCGGCTCCAAAACTGAAAAGACCAAGGCAGGCCGGCGTAAAAACCGCTAAGATTATTTTGAAGAATTATTAAACCCTTAAGAGAATTTTGAACGCAGAGATAAGCCATTTTTATCTCTTCTGAAATATTCTTTTTAAAGATAATTTTTTTAGATTCCTTATTTTTAAATAATTTTTTTATCTCTTCTCGAGCTAATTCTTTCAGTCCTTCTCTTTTTTTAAAAACTTCTTTAACTTCTTTAATAGCCTTATCCTTCTCAGGGGCAACCGAAAAAACAATTTTTTGAGCCTTTATTTTTAAAGCTTGATAAACATATCTTTCAAAAGGAAAAGAGTTTCTTTTTTTATCTAATTGATAATACCTTAAAGTCCATTCTTTTATCTCGGAATAATTTAAAATATCTGACTTGATAGCTAAATAAAAAATATCTTCCTTATTTTGACACTTAATAAGAACAACATCTTCGTTTTTAAAAATTTCATAAAATCTTCCTTCTTCTTGATTATCATAAGATTCTTTGATATCTAAAAATAATTCAATCTCGCTTGGTTCGCTTAACTCATAAATTAATGAATGATAACAACTTGGCAAAAAAAACTTTTCAATAATTTTTTCTCTTTTTCTTTCAATACTCCAAAAATGATTGCTAATTTCCAAAATTTTTGGAGAACTTTTTATTTCAATATCTTCAATAACCTTAAATAATTTTTTTTCTTTTAATTCAAAGGGATTTAAAAACCAACCCTGATATCTACTCGAAGGCTTGCCGCCTAAGCTAAAATAGTCGCCATTATTGTTGGTTAATAAAAAACCGAGGACGTCATCGATTTCTTTTTCAATTTTATTTTTATTCCAACAATGTTTAATTTTCATAAACCTTCCTTACTGCTTCATTATGAGCTTTAAGATAATTTTTAATAAAAATTTTCCATGCCGCTTTGGCGGCAATTTTTCGAGCATGAATTTTGTTTTCTATTCTTTCCTTGCGGGAAAACTGGGAAAAACGATAGAGAAAATCAGAAAGTTCTTCAATTGACTCTTCGTCTGTTTTATTAAATCTTTTTAATAAAAATATGCCCGATTGTTTTTTAGAATTAGTTAGCCCTTGATAAAATCTGCCAAAACCACTCAAGTCGCTGGTTGCCGAAGCCACGCCCAATGCCGCGGTTTCTAGGGGAGTATAACCCCAAGGTTCGTAAAAAGAAGGAAAAATTCCTAAATGACAGGCTTGAACGCTTTCTTGATAGTTTAAATTCGTTAAGCCGTCGTGACCAGTTAGATAAATTGGATAAAAAACTATTTTAACCTTGTCGTCTTTTTTGTTGTTAAGACCGCATTCTTGCAGGGATTTTAAAATAAGGTCTTGAGAATTATGCAGATTATGAGTAGTTAGGGACGGCAAGCCCTGTCTTTTTAATTTTAGTAATTTCTTTTTTAGTTCAAACGAAAAATCTTTGTTAAATAACGCTTTTTCCGTGATTTTCTTGCCGCTTACAATGGCATAAAGCGTCTTTTCTCTGGTTTCGCCATAAACCTCCTCCAAACTGTCTTTAATGTCTTTTAATAATTCTTTGGTTTCCAAAAGTTCGGGCTTAATCTCTTTAACCGCGGCTGGAATCCAAAAAAAGACAATAATTGTTTTTTTGCTTTTGTTTTTAATTAACTTTTGATTAAACCTACTTAATGCTTTGATAAAAATATCAATCCCCTTGGATCGAAATTCATATCTGCCTGTAATAAAATAAAAAAGAAGATTTTCCAAATCAAAGATATAATAAGGAAAGAAATAAAAAAGTAAAAATTCTTTTAACCTTTCTCTTTGAATTTGATGTTTAGAAACTATTTCTTCAAAGTTAAGAAACTTTTCTAAATCCAAACCATTAGGTAATAGAAAATCCGCCTTTCTGCCTAAAAAATATTCTGCTTCCAAAGCGGTAATTTCGCTGGTTGTTGTAAAGACATCGCTATTTTGAGTAGTGATTTTCTCTAATTGATGTTTATCCTTAACATTGCGTTTAACGCTTTCTTTTTCGGGATCGATTTGGACTAATTTAGAATAAAAATCAATATTGTGCCATGATAAAGCCCGACCCAAAACAGTGGCATGGGTAGAAAAGACCGTCCCTATTTTGACCTTATTTTTTTTCAGATAAAGTAAACCAGTGCCGCTTAGCCACTCGTGAAAATGGGCTATTATTTTCTTTTTTTGAAATTTCGGAATTTTACTGACTTCTTCAATAAATAAACCTGTTGTCCGCGCCCAGAGCGCCGACTCGTTAAAATCATAACTGCTTTCCAAAGAATCTATTTTATAATCTTGCCACAATTCAGCTTTAATTTGATTTATCTTTGGCCAAAAATTTTTGAAATCTATTAAAACCACATTGGGTCCTCCCTCAATTAACCATTTTCCTGAATAACATTTAATTCCCCTTTTTTCCAATTCTTCGAATACATTTTTGAATTCCGGCAAAGATGTTTCTTCTTGAAAATAACCTTTGATTTTTTCCGGAAAGTATGGTCCGATCAAGTAATAGTTTTGACGATAAAAATTTACCATCTGACTGGCTTTAGATTTTAAAACAGTGTAAATGCCGCCAACTTTATTGCAAACTTCCCAAGAAATCTCAAAAACATAATCGGCTTGAACCGATTTTAATTCCTTTTTTGTTTTAAAAACCATATTTTGTTTTTATCCAATTTCTGCTTTAATTTTTTTAGCCGCTGTTTTGGCTGTTTTTGCCTTTTTTAAATCAAGGGCTAATTTTTCTTCCCCAAAAACATCTTTAACCCAATTAGCAAAATCGTTTCTTTCTTTTGTCGCGTGATACTTAAAAACCTCGTCGCTCATTTTCTCCAGGGATTCGGATAACTCTTTAAGGTTTTTTAAAATTTGACCATTGCAAACCCAAAAGCATTTTTCCGGTTCAGTGTTAACTAAAACTTTTTTAACTTTTTTTTGAAGCATTTTTTTTAGCATATTTTTTAAAAAATCATATTATTTTTTTGATTTTTTTTCGGCCTTTGCAGTCTTAATTTTAAATCATTAAAGACATTCATAAAAGTGATAAAACAATCATAAGGACTTTCATGGGGATTGAAATATTTATGAACATCGCCGTCGGCAAACCACTTGGTGCAGATGTAATAAAAATGGTCAGCTGTCTGAAGTTTTCGCCAGTCCTCAATAATTTTTTTATCTTTGACAGTTAAAACTTCTTTTTCTAAAGAATAAATTTTTTCCGCCGCTGTTCGCTGCATTTCGTTCCCCAACCAAGCGCTTAAATCTCTTTCAAGGTCGGCCCAAGAAACAATATGAGGAAAATCTAATTCAGCCACGGGTTTATTTGATTTTACCACTTCAGAGGGAGTTTTAAAAGTATGATGGCGCTTTAAAGATTCGTAAGGAAAAGCTTTTAAAAATTCGAAAATTCCAGTATCTTTCCATTGATGTTCGCCAAAGGTTTCGTAGTCCATAAATAAATTTATTATTTGACCATTGTTTTGGCTAATCCAAGAAACATATTTATCAGCCGTTAATGGCCATTCTGACCAATTGGGGGTTGAAAATCTAAAAGCAATGTCATCGCTTAAACGATAATTTTTTAAAAGCAATTTTATTTTCTTTGCTCCCTTGGCTTGATAAAGAAAATTTGGGGAACGCCAACCCAAGATATGGTCAGCTCCTTCGGCTAAAATTCCGTGATAACCCATATTCTCAACAAATTTAGCCATTTCATTATTAAACATTAATTCGGTATTTCTAAAAACCTTGGGTTCATAGTTAAATAACTCTTTAATTTTTCTCTTATGAAGTTTAACTTGTTTTTTAAATTCTTCTTTAGAATAAAGATAAGCCAAAGAATGATAATAGGTTTCTGATAGTAATTCAACGCAACCAGTTTTAACCAAGTCCTGAAAACTTTTAATCGCCTCGGGGAAGTCTTTTTCTAATTGTTCCAAAAGCGTGCCTGTAACGCTAAAACTTACCTTAAATTTTTTTTTGGTTCCCTTGATTAAGTCCAATAAAATTTTATTAGCGGGCAAATAACTTTTTTGAACGATTCTTTCTAAATAGGTCTTATTTTTTTCGTTGTCAAAATAGGAATGATTGTTGCCAATATCAAAGACCGAAAATTTTCTCAGCCGAAAGGGTTGATGACAATGAAGATAAAAACAAATAGAAGACATATAATTAAGTTCAAAGTTAAAAGTTCAAAGTTTAAAGTTATGAATATAAAATAAGTTCAAAGTTAAAAGTTCAAAGTTTAAAGTTTAAAACAGATAACAAAGAACAGTTAACAGATAACAGATAACAGATAACAGTTAACAGATAACAGATAATAGATTCAAAATTCATTCGAAATTCAAAATTCTAAATTCAAAACAAACGAGTTTTGATTATTGGAATTTGGGATTTTGGACTTGTTTAGGATTTAGAATTTAGAATTTATCAACTTGCATTTTGATTTTTGTATTTCTAATTTTCA
>DYHM01000037.1:0-2042 GCA_020724125.1 Patescibacteria group bacterium
TTTAATTTTTAATCAATGTCTAACAAAAAACCAAAAATCAAAAATCAAAATCACAAATCAAAAGTTAAAACTAATATTAGCAAGAAATTAATAGAAATTAGCAGAAATTGATAGAAATTAATTGTTTTGAATTTTGAATTTTGAATTTGGAATTTGTTTAGGATTTAGAATTTTGGATTTAGAATTTTTCAATATAAAATGTAAATTGAAAATATAATTAGATTTCTTCGGAAACTCGAATTATTTCTTCAAAAGAAGTAATTCCTTGGAGGACTTTTAAAAGTCCGTCTTCAAACATAGTGGTCATTCTTTGGCTTCTTGCTTCTTTTAAAATTTCTGCTTCGTCGCAATTTTCAAGAATTATCTTAGCCAAATTATTAGTCATTTTCAAAACTTCATAAATTCCGGTTCGGCCCGAATAACCCCTAAAATTACACTTTTTGCAGCCCTTAGATTGATAGACAAAAAATGGCGGGTTGATTTTTAGAATCTCCTTATTTTGGGAAATCAAATCTTTAATTTTAGCTAAAATTATTTTTTCTTGTTCTTTTGAAGCCCTAACTTTTTCCTTGCAAGAACAAAGAACCCTGATTAAACGTTGGTTAGCGGCTAAAATTAGAGTAGGAGGTATTAAAAAGGGTTTTATTCCCATATCAATTAAACGAGGGATGACAGAAGTAACATTAGAGGTATGAAGAGTGGAAAGAACTAAATGACCAGTTAGGGCGGCGTGAATAGCCAAGGCGGCGGTTTCGTTGTCCCGAATTTCTCCAACCATTACAATGTCAGGATCTTGTCTTAAAATCTGACGCAGTCCCCGGGCAAAAGTATAATCAATTTGAGGATTAACCTGAGATTGATTAATTCCTTGAATAGAGTATTCAATTGGGTCTTCAAGGGTAATGATATTAACTTCTTCGCGATTTAAAATTTTTAAAAGAGAATAAAGAGTAGTGGTTTTGCCGCAACCTGTTGGTCCGGTAACCAGAATAAGGCCATAGGGTTTTTTTATTATTTCTTGAATTACTTCTAAATTTCTATCTTGAAGACCTAATTCGTTCAAGGGTTTAATTCCCTGACTTGGGTCAAGAATTCTAATGGCTATTTTTTCGCCTAAATTAGTAGGAAAACTAGAAACCCGAAAATCATATTTTTTGTCTCCGAAAGTTGTTGAAAACCTGCCGTCTTGGGGAAGTCGAGTTTCATCAATTTTCAAACCGCTTAAAATTTTAATTCTAGCCACAATGGCGGGATGGATTTTCAAGGGTAAAAAAAGAGAAGGATAAAGAATGCTATGGAGTCGATAGCGAATTTTTAATTTTTCCGGGCCAGGTTCAATATGAATATCCGAGGCGCTTCCTTCTATGGCTTGACGCAGAATAACCCCCACCATTTTGATAATTGGCGCTTCCTCAACCAATCTACCTAAAACTTCCTTTTTAATCTCTTTTTTCTTTGATTCGTCCCTAATTTCATCTTTTAATTTTTCTAAGGCCAGAACAACTTCCCTTTCTGGCGTCTCATAGCTTTCAAAGTATTTTTTAAAATCAGAAAGAGCGATTAAAAAAATTTTTAGAGAAAACTTTTGTTGTCTAGCTAAAAATTTAAGAGCTTCTTGGGCTTGAATATCTTCAGGGAAAACCATTCCCACCTCCAAAACCGACTCTTTTTTATTAAAGGACAAGGGAAGAATTTTATAAAACTCAACTGACTCTTTAGGAATAAAATCAAAAACTTCAACAGGAATTTCCTTCCCGTCAATTTCTTTGAGCGGAATTTTATAACATTGACTCTTTAATTTAAAAAGTTCTTTTTCCTCAAGAAGTTTCTTTTTTAAAATTAACTCTTCTAATTTTAGACTATCCTTTTCAATTTCTTTTTCTAATCCTTCAATTTGTCCTTTTGTTAGGACTTTTTTTTCAATTAAATAATCTGAAAAAGACATAATAATAAGTTCAAAGTTCAAAGTTAAAAGTTAAAAGTTAAAAAACAGATAACAGTTAACAGTTAACAGTTAACAGATAACAGATAACAGATAACAG
>DYHM01000037.1:2142-5526 GCA_020724125.1 Patescibacteria group bacterium
AACAGTTAACAGTTAACGGAATTAAGTATAGCGGAATCTATAAGTATAGCGAAATCTAATAGAATTCAAATTCAAAATTTGCATTAATCTAATATTCCAAAAAGGGATTTTCTCTTCCCTGTTCTTTGGGTAAAGAGATTTCTTCAAAAGAAGAGAGGTCTTTTAAGTTAAAACTTTTTAATAATTGAAGGTTAATATCTGTTTCCGGCAAAACAGAGATAGTCGGCGGCGTCTCTAACGTCTTTGGTTTCAAAATTATCTCCTTTAATAAAATAATAAAAACAATAAGGAAAATGCCTAAAATTAGATATTTAATTTTTGCTTCCATATAAATTTTTTATTTCTTTAAAAGTAAAATAGAAGTAAAATTTCTAAAGGAATTTATCTGCTGTAGGCCTTTATTGATAAAAGGGTTTCTAAAATTTCTCCCTTGCTGTCGCTCGGTATCTCTAAGGAAATTCTTTCTACTTCAATCATCCTGGCGGACCTTTCAATTTCCTGAAGAAAGTTTTCTAAAGATGGAAAACCGCCGCTTAATCTAAGCGAAAACAAAGCCTCTTTTTTTTGTGGTTCGGTTTTTTCTTTTGCGTCAGGAGTCTTTTCTTCCAGGCCGGAAGAAGGTTGACTTTTTGAAGTATCTACCATAAATCCTTCTAAAAATAAACCGGATTCTAATGTCTTTTTTTCAAAAAAATTTAACAAGGCGGCAATAGATAATTGAGCGGGCAAAGCGGTATTGATTTTCTCTAAAGATTCTTTTTCTTTTTCTAAGGACTGAAGGGATTTTTTCAGCTTGGAAAAATAAATCTCTTTTTTTTGCCAAAAATTTTCTTTTTGCCAAACTTCTTTTTCTAATTTTTTAAAGTCGGAATATTTTGGCAACAAAAAATAGATCAAGAAAACAAAGGAAAAAAAGAATAAAATTGGAATAGCAAAGATTCGGTTCATTTTTTAAGGAGTTGGGGAGAAAAATTGAAAGTAAATTTAAATTCGACTTTTCCTTCTCGGTTTAAACCTATTTCGGAAATTTGAAAATTTTCTATGTTTTTATCTTGCTGAAAAAATAAAATTTGCTCGCCCAGGGTTTGAAAATTTTTTGTCCTCCCCTTTAATGTTGCAAAAAAAGTATTGTTATTTAATCCTAAAGAAGTAAATTGAGCATAGGAATGAGAAAGAGTTTTTAAAAAATCTAAAAATTTAGAAGTATATTTGTGTTCCTGAAAAAGTTTGCTAAAAAGATTAATATTTTCAGCAGCCACTTTTGCTTTTTCAATTAGATTTTTTTCCAAGGAAGATAATTCTAATCCTTGTTCTATCTCTTTTTCTTTTGCCCTTAAATTAATGATTTGGGCTTCAAGTAAAAAGAAAAGGGTAATTAAGATTAAACTCAAAATTAAAGAGAACCAAAAAAGAGAATTAACAGAAATTGACGTCTTGATTTTTGGTCTTGGAATAATTTTTAAAAATTGTTCTCGCATTTTGGTTATTTTAATTTTCCAAACCCATTA
Organism: Patescibacteria group bacterium; assembly: GCA_020724125.1. Lineage (GTDB taxonomy): Bacteria > Patescibacteriota > Minisyncoccia > Minisyncoccales > CG1-02-41-26 > DYHM01. The sequence goes on from DYHM01000037.1 coordinate 3,651, forward strand.
AAGCAACCCCCACAGCCACCCCAAAAGATGGTCCTAATTCTTTTAATCTGGACTGGAGAAGAGAAGAGAAGGAAATCTTACTAAAAGGGTCGGTAATATAAATAGGTTTTTTTAATTTTGCCCCCAGATATTCTTTTAACCCAAAGAGATTAGCGCTGCCCCCGGCCAAAATAATGCCATCTACTTCTTTATTTTCATTCTGAGAAAAATTTTGACAAACCCTTTCAGTTTCCAGGGCTAAAGAATTTATTTCTGCAAGCAAAACTTTACTTACCTCTTTATTTTGAAGATCTAAACCATATTCTAATTTCAATCTTTCTGCTTCTTGGAGATTAATTTTAAGACCAGAACTTAACTTTTCCGTAAAACTATTGCTGGAAATATCATAACTATGACTCTCTTTTAAGATTTTTTTTTCAATAATATTTATTGTAGTGCTCTGCCAACCAATGTCAATCAGACAAGCTATTTTTTCAGCTAAATTCTCGGGAATTGAAGACCTAATTAAGGCAAAAACTTCCGCTTCTAATCCTTTTAATTCTAGGACAGCTAAGTTAATCATTTTCTGATAATTCCATAAAACCTTATTAGGAATAGCCATTAATAAAATTTTAAATTCTACTTCTGGCGGCATTTCTCTTTTTTCAATTATCTGCCAGTCGAAGACAACTTCGGAAAGAGGAAGAGGGATATAATGACGGGCTTTAAATTCTACAGTTTGAGGGACCTCTTCTCTAGTCATTGGCGGAAGAAGAAAGGAAGTGGAAAAAATAGAAAAATCAGGCAGAGAAAGAGCCGCTTTTTTCTCCTTTATTCCGCACTTTTTTAAAAGCGCGTTTAAGACATCGGCTGTTTGTTCGCTTAAAAGACTCAAATTTTCTTTGTTAAACACTCTTAATTCAGAATTCTTTAAATTAAATTGGAGATAGTTTTCCAATATTATCTTCTTGCCAAAAGCTGAAAGTTCGACTATCTTTATAGAAAAAGCGCCGATATCTATTCCTAAACATTTTTTAGAAAAGAGTTTAAGTAAAAAATTCATATTTTATGAAATTTTCTTTTTTAAATTTTAAAAAATTTTTTCTTGACCTTTTTTGGCCTCAATTTTGTTTAGGTTGCCAAAAAGAAGGTGATTTAATTTGTTCTGACTGTTTTTCTCTAATTGAAATCCTGGAATATCAATTTTGTCCTTTTTGTAAAACAGCTCAAAGAGTTTTAGATAAAGGCGCTTGCGCCGCTCATCAATCTAAAAATCTTAAAGGTCTTTTTGCGGCTACTTCTTACCAGAATTTTTTAGTTAAACGTTTGCTCAAAAGCTTTAAATATCAGCCCTTCTTAAAAACATTAGCCAAGCCATTAACCGATTTAATTATAGTCCATTTTCTTTTAATTGACAAAAAAAAGATTTTTCAACCTGTGGATAATTCTCTTTTTATTCCCATTCCTCTTTTTAGCTCTCGTTACAAATGGCGAGGTTTTAATCAAGCCGAAGAAATCGCTAAAATTCTTTCTCTTTATTTTAGAATACCATATCAATCTGATAATCTCATAAAAATTAAAAAAACTCAACCCCAGACCGAACTTAAAGCGATAGAAAGAGAAGAAAATATCAAAAACGCTTTTAAGGTATCTTTGCCAAAAGATATTCAGGGGAAAAAAATATTTTTAATTGATGACATTTTTACCACTGGCGCCACTATGGAGGAAGCGGCTAAAACCCTAAAGCAAGCCGGGGCCAGAGAGGTTTTAGGCATAACCGTGGCTAGGGAATAAGACTTGGTCAACATTTTTGAAAAACCAATATTTTATCAATTTAGTTTAAAATAAAACAACGAAATTCAACTAATGCAATAATTTGCTCTTTTAACTAAATATT
>DYHM01000038.1 GCA_020724125.1 Patescibacteria group bacterium
ACTAAACAACATCTTTATTTTTTTAAAATTAACTTTTCAATTTGTCGACCTTTTTAATTTTTTCGACTTTTTAAAATCTTTTTTTAAAATCTTTAATAAAAGAATAACACCTCTAAAAATTTTTACAAGTCAAATCCTATCCTAAACATCTTTCTATTTCTTCGTTATTCTATCTGTTTCTTCAATGGTTGTTTGGCCTTCTAAAACTTTAATCAAACCATCTTGACGCATATAAACCATACCTTTATTTTCAGCTGTTTTTCGCAGAAAAGAAATAGAAGGAGATGTTAAGATAAAATTTTCCATTTCTGAATTAACAAGAAAAAACTCATAAATTCCCATTCTTCCCTTATAACCTGTTTGACTGCAGATTTCGCATCCTTTTACCCGAGGAATTCTTAAATTTTGAGGAATTGAAAACTCGTCTGAATTTTCGGGTTGTTTTCTGATTATTTCCCAATTAAGAGGAATTTTTACTTTTTTAGGAAGCTTATGAAGTTCTTTTCGCAAAAGATAAAATTCTTCTTTTGTTGGCTCGGAAAATTGAACGCACTTTTGGCAAACCTTTCTTAATAATCTTTGACCAATAGCTATGTTTAAAGCCGGGGCAATATTAATCGGTTTTTCGCCCAGGGCTTGGAGACGGGCAATGGCGCCAGCCGCGTCATTGGTATGAAGGGTGGTTAAGACTAGATGGCCGGTTAGGGCCGCTTGCAAGGCGATAGTGGCTGTCTCTAAATCGCGAATTTCACCCACCAGAATTACGTCCGGGTCCTGTCTGACAATCGCCCGAAGCCCGTTGGTAAAATCATAGCCCTTTTTGGGATTGACTTGGGTTTGGGAAATTCCCTCTAAATGGTATTCAATGGGGTCTTCTAATGTAATAATTTTAATTTCCGGGGAAGCGATTTTTTTTAAAATAGCGTAAAGAGTTGTGGTTTTACCGCAACCTGTTGGACCAGTGACGATAATCATTCCATTAGGTTGTTGAATCTCTTTTTTTAAAATTTCCAAAATATCTTCCCTGATTCCCAATTCTTCAATTTCAATTAAACTCTTTGGGTTTAAAATTCGCATAACAATCGACTCGCCATATTCCGAAGGCAAGACAGAGACCCTTATTTCTATCGGCATTCTGTCCCAAAGAATTGTGAATCGGCCATCTTGCGCCCGGTCAGTGATGTTTAATTTAATTCCGGATAAGAGCTTAATTCGGGAAAGCAAGTTCCTATAACTTTTTAATTCAAAAAAATAAACATTATGTAAAATTCCATCTATTCTTATTCTTATTTTTGCTTCTTTTTCTTCTTTTTCAATATGAATATCGGAACTTTCCAATACCATTGAGCCCCCCAAACAAATTTCTAAAAATAAGGTTGTTTCTCCTTTATCCCTCAAAGTCTCTTCAATTATTTTTTTAAAATCCGAAAGATTAGTGATTAATTTTTCAATCTCTTTTACTCTCTCTTTGGAAATTTTTACCTGACCAACGATTTTTTCCATAGTTTATTAGTTTATTTTTTTTGCAAATTTTGAAAATTTTTTAGGAGATATTTTTTAGGAGATATCTTTTAAAGAAAAGACATTAATTGATTTTTAACCCATTGTTCGTCAAGGCGGGAAATTTTAAATAAGACAGCATTGTCTTTTTGGTTTCCTTTAAAATAATAAGCTATTTTTTCTACCGTTTCTTTTTCCAAGGAATAAAAAACTCCCTGCCAGAGCGAGGCAACTGAATTTTCTGTTTCCCAAAGACAAGCAAAATTTTTAGAAGAAAAAATTAAGGATTTAATTTTTTCAAAAATTAAGGGGAGGTTTAGGGGAGAAGAATTGGTTTCCTGAAAATCTTTTAATTTAAGCAAAACCCAATTTAGGTTTTTCTCGGGAATGATTTCTAATTTATTTAAAACCCTTTGAAAGAGTTGGTTGGAATCGCTCTTTTCAAAAGAAAATAAATTATAAAAAACTTTTTGCCAGTTTGCTCCTCTTTCCATTAACTCGGATATTTTTCGGAAAGTAACTGGTTTAATTTTTGAATCTTTAAAATTTGAACTTCCCTGAATTATGCCGGTTAAAAGCGAATTAAGACTATTTGGGTCAAACAAATTTTCGTCAATTATTTTTAGAATCTCAAAAACAATTTCTGAAAAAGAAGAATAATTTAGTTGGATTAAATTTATTTCTCCGTAATTTTCATTGTTTGGCTGGATGTCAATATTAATTACAGGAATCTTTTTTCCCCCTTGGAAATTAACAATTTCTTTTTTTTGCCCAATGCCCAAACTAATTAAAAGTTCAATCGGTTTTGTTTTTGGCAGGGATTGGAAGTAGATATCTCTTTCGTCTATTTTTTTTTCTCCTTGACGGGTCTTTAAAAAAAATCTTAATTCGTCTTCGATTTTTTGGTAAAAAATCCGGGAAAATTTTATATTTGTTTCCCTGATTGAAATCAAAAAATCAGCATCCGCGGCCTTAACTTCTTCATCAATTAAAAAATTAAATTTAGAAGGGAATTGGTCAAAAAAAAGAATGACATTTTTCTCTAATTTTTTTAAGCCGTAAAAAAGCGAAAGAGTCGCCGGCGCAATATCTTTTTCCATTTTCATGGACGGCAAGAGACCAATGTTTTGATTTTTTTCAATAAGATTTTTTATTCCTTCCAAAGACATAATAATTACACCTTAAATCATTTTCAGTTTGTTGTCAAACAATGAATGGCGGAATTAACAATGAATGATGAAATTAACCTAAAGCGCAATTAAACCAAAACATTTTTAAACTAAATTTTACTGTTAAGGGTTTATTTTTTATGATTTTTTGGAAGAAAATAATTTTTTCCTCAATTTTCCTTTTGGAACTTTACCGCCCAATTCTTGTATTATTTGTTTTAATGATATTTTAAGAGGTTCCTTTTTTCGAAGCTCGAAATTAACAGTAAGGGGTAGCATTAATATATTTTCTTGAAGACATATTAGTCTTCCTTGATTGCATTTTTTTTCTAACCTCTGTTTAACATCAGACAAATTAGCGCCATCGATTGAAATGAAAAAACTTTGAGCACCTTCGTTATAATTAATGTAACCAACAAATCCATAAGCTCGGGCCGCCTGATAACCGCCGGGAAAATATCTTCCATCGTTAACAAGTATTTTTCCCCATTTAGTTATAATATAATAACCGTTTTTTCTTGATTCTTTTATTGTTTCTTTTGACTCATTAATAACCCTTCTTTGTTCTTCGCTTGCTTTAGTTAATCCGTATTCTTTCAACTCTTCCTTGTTAAGAATATCTATTGGCGACTTTCCTTTTTGGAAATGTTCGAGTAATTTATCAAACCTAATAGGTCCATCAGGCTTATCAGGGTTAATAAGGTTAAAATTAATAAATCTATTCAATCCTAAAATATTTGCATAACCATTTTCAAAAACCCACATTCTTGGATTCTTTTCATATTCTTCTTTATGCTTTTTTATATCTTCAGCTGAAGTATTTTTAGGTAAAGCAGTTTCGGGAAGAGTGGCGGGAAAAGGATATTTTTCTCGGTCAACCCAAGAAGCAAATGTAAGTAATTTTCTTAGAGCAGTATTTTTTTCAGGATCTTTTTCTAAAAGACCCTTAGATAAAAGAAGTAAATAAACTAATTTAGCAGTTGGAATGTTAGTTTTTTTCGAGAATTCTCCGTGATGATCTATTTCAACAGTTTTACTTTCTTCATTGAAGAATATTCCCCTTTTTCCGCCAGTGTCTAAATTAGTAGAGCCCTGCTTAAATTCACCGGGTTTTACGTATCTAACTTTATCAATATCAATCTCAAAACCAGCTAATTTAAATAAATAGAGACAAGTTTTTCCATCAAGGTCGGGAATAGGCAAAAATTTTATTTTCCCTGTTTCTTTATCAATAATAATCTTGCCATGAGTGGCAAATCTCATTTCAATTTTAGATATTAATTCTTTTAATCCTTCTTTGGGCAATTTTCTAACTTCTTCTGGAGATTTATTGCTATACATAGCAATAATTTCTTCCATTTTCCGAGCGTAATGCCTTAAAATGTATTCGTATTTTTCTTTCCGACTTTCAAATCCTATTTTTAAATCTTCCTTTTTAATATCTTCAAGTTTTTTTTCTCCTAAAATTAAATCTTTAATAGAAGCGTTTTTAAGTTTAATTAGTTCCTTAGTCTTAAATTTTTTTTTAAATTTTTTCCTAAGAGATTCTTCCCATCCATCTAAACTATTGTCCGAGGTCATAAATGACAATATCTCCCTTTCTGCTTTTTCCATTATTTCTGCTTTTTCCATTAAATGGGGTCTATAGTATTTAAGATAATATGAACTTTGAGTAAAATTCTTTATTTCTTCTTCTATTTCTTTTTCTTCTTTTCCTTCTTTTTCCATTTTTTCTTTTATTTTTTCCATTCTTTCTTCAATAGTTTTTTTTAAAAAATGGACTGAATATCGCTTAATTTCTTGATCAATTTCCCATCTGTCAATTTTCTTCCCTTTTTCCGTTAGTTCTTTTCTTAAAATATCAAGTCGGCCGCCATAAAATTTCTCGCCTTTTTGATTGGTAAATACTTTCAAAAAAGAAACAGGGATTTTTTGTTGATTTTCGATTATTTCTTTAACACGATCTTCTGGATAATATTTAGGACATTTTATGAATATTAATATCGTCCCATTGCTTTTTTCATCATTAATTCTTTTTTCATCATTAATTCTTAATTTTATCACTGGTCGGCCTTCCTTATCACACTTTCCCATCTCTCTTTCACCAGGAAGATACCAATTATCATAAATGATTGTACCCTCCTCTTTTTTTTGCGTTATTTTATTAATTTTTTCGTAATCTGATTCTTTTTCCGTTTCTTCTTTTTTTATTTGCGGTTTTTCTTTCACTTCTTTCGGTTCTTTAATTTCTTTAATTTCTTCATTTCCATTCTCCTTTTGGTGTTCTAATATTTCTTTCAGTGTATTTCCCGCCCTAGTCTCACCAAACGTTACTTTTAATGGGTTTTTTTCTTTCTTCTGTTTTTCCACTGTTTCTTGTTTTTCCGGTTCTCCTTCCGGTTTTTCTTTCGGTTCTTCTTTTAGTTTTTCTTCTTCTGATTTTATTTTTTCTTCAAACATAAATTTAAATTTTATTAAATTTTTGGTTTTTTTACTCGGCTTTTATTTTAATTTTACTACTTAATTTATTTTTTTCAAAGGGTATGTTGAGTTATCTAAAATGTAAGTTCATCTCGAAAAACCTGCGGAGGGCGACCCTCCGCGGGTTTGGTGGAGGGTCGCCCTCCGCCAAATTTGAATTTAGAATTTTAGATTCGCTTGCCAGCCTAAATTTTGCTTCGCAAAACTTAGACGGGTGAAGATTTTTGATTTTTGAATTTTGCATTGCTTGCCCTGTAGTCCACCTCCTCCAGGGCGGGGGACGACGCTTCGGGGTCATTTTACATTTTGATTTTTACATTTTGCATTTATTTATATCTGGTCTTGCGGAGTGATTGAGAATGGATTACTATT
>DYHM01000039.1 GCA_020724125.1 Patescibacteria group bacterium
AAGAAATGCTTAAAACGAAATCTAATTGCGGGGTAACCGGCATTCATCCTCTTTTTGGACCATTAGCGACAAATTTAAATAAACAAGTAATAGTTTTTTGTTCGGGTCGGGATAATTACTGGACTAAATTTTTAAAAAAACTTTTTAAAGATAATGGGGCGACAGTGGTTTTTATTGATTCTAAAAAACATGATTATCAAGTGGCAATAATTCAAGCATTAACTCATTTTATTAACATTGCTTTTATTAAAACCCTTCAAAATGAAAAACTAAAACTTCTTAATATCTATTCTGCGCCAATTTTTCGCCTCCAAACTATTTTGGCTGGCCGTGTTTTGGGCGGTAATCCGGAATTATACGTTGATCTAGAAATGGAAAATTCAGCTTTCTTAAAAATCCTTGCTCATTCTTTAAAAGAAGTTAAAAAAATCGCTTCTTATATCAAAAAAGAGATAAAAAGAATTTTGTTAAAAGTTTTCAAAAATCAGCTGTTTTTATGAAAAATTTTATTCCAATTGCTCAATCTAAAACAATTGAATTAATTTCTCTCATGGATCGCCAACCAATAGAAATAAAACAAAACTTAAAACCAATTAAATTGAAAAAGAGTAATAAGAGAATCGCTTTTCTGGGACCGAAAGGAACTTTTTCTCATCAAGCGGTTTTGGATATTTTTTCTAAAAACAGCCGTCAAGTTCCTTGTTCAACTATTACCCAGGTTTTTGAGAAAGTTTTTAATGGAGACGCGATTTTTGGAGTAGCGCCATTTGAAAATTCAACCGAAGGAATGGTTCAGGAAACATTAGATAATTTAGTTAGATATCAATTACGGATTGTTGGTTCTTACAATTTACCAATTCACCTTTGTCTTTTAGGAAGAACAAATAATCTTCAAAAAATAAAAGTAATTAAATCTCATAGCCAGCCCATTGCTCAATGTCGAAATTGGTTAAGCAAAAATTTTCCGAATGTTCTTTTAGAAACCGAATCAAGTTCTATTAAAGCAATTCTTTCAACAAAAGATCCAAGCGTTGCTTTTATTGCCAGCAAACAAGCAGCTAAAAAATACGGCCTTAAAATCTTAGCCGAAAACATTGAAGACAAAAAAACAAATATTACCAATTTTTATGTTTTAGCCAAAAGCCCAGCGACTCAATTAAGCAAAAAATTAAAAGCGCAAAAAACTCTTTTACTTTTGGCGGTTTATGATAGACCAGGAGTGTTGCGGGATATCTTGAGCCAATTTGCCGACAGAAAACTTAATTTATCCAAGCTCCATTCAAAAGTCTCCGACGCCGAAGGATGGGATTATTATTTCTTCTTAGAAATAGAAAGCTTGCCAAAGAACAAAAAATTGAAAGAAGCATTAGAAGAGACTAAACAGTATTGTTCAATCATTAGGGTCTTAGGGAGTACTTAGAACAAAAAATGCTAACAAGTTTTATTATTCAATCTCTCTTTTTTTATTTTCAGCAGATTTTTCAATATTCTCTCGGTATTTTCCAATTAAATCTTCTAATTTGTTTTTCCCCCGATATTTATCGTCTTCGCCGAGTTCGCCTTTTTGGGTTTTTTCCTGGAGTTCTTTCCATACTTTGTCTCGAAGGTGTCTAATTCTTTGAAAACATTCTTCTCTTTTCTCATTTAAAACTTTTATGAGATTTTTTTTTGTTTCTTCGGTTAAGGGCGGAAAAGAAAGAAAGATTTTATTTTCTTCTGTTCTGATGTTTAAATCACCCACCCTTTTTTTAATAGCCGCTACTACATTTTCTAAATAACTTTTATCCCATAATTGAATCACGGTCTCCTTAGGAGAATAAGAAGAAACAATTCCCACTTGTTTCAGGGGTAATTCCTGACCAAAACAATTTACTTTTATATCCTCAATAAGAGAGTTTCCTATTCTTCCAATTCTAATTTCCAATAATTGATTTTTAAACCACTGTTCGGTCTTTTCTAATTCAGGTTTTATTTTGTCAATAATTTCTTGAAACATAATAATGAATGCAAAATCCAAAAATCAAAATGTAAAATGACAATGTAAAATCCAAAATCCTAATTTCTAAATCCTAAACAAATTCAAAATTCTAAATTCAAAATTCAAAACAGACGATTTTGGTTATTTGGATTTTGGATTTAGGGTTTGTTTAGAATTTAGGATTTTGAATTTAGGATTTATCAACTTGATTTTTGATTTTTGGTTTTTTGTTAGACATTGATTGAAAATTAGAAATTAAAAATTCAAAATTATTTTTAGCTTATTAAAAATACAAAATATAAAATTCAAATCTTTAAAAATTTTTTAATATCCTCTTTTTATTGGGTTGGGTTTATAACCAGCTTCCTTGGCTGAAAGAATTATTTTACCGCTTTCATCAATATCAATAACTTTTACTGGAATAATATCGCTTATTTTTATCAAATTTTGTAGACTTGGAATATGAAAATCAGCGAATCGAGAGATATGAACTAAGCCTTCTTGCCCTGGAAAAATTTCTACCACGGCGCCAAAGTCCAAAATTTTTTTAACTTTCGCTTGAAAAATTTCTCCTACCTTTGCTTCACGGGTAAGATTTTTTATCCAGTCCACCGCTTTTTCAATGGCGCTATCTTTGTCGCTTGTGATAAAAACCATGCCTGATTTTTCAATATCAATAGAAACCTCGCAATTTTCAATTATTTCATTGATTATTCTTCCGCCCGGTCCAATAACAGCTCCGATTTTTTCCGGATTAATATTTAAAGTATAAACCCGCGGAGCAAAAACAGAAAGCTCTTTTCTTGGTTGACCTAAAACTTTACTTTGTTTTTCTAAAATTTCTAACCGGGCTTTTTTGGCCCTTTCTAAAATTTCTTTGATGATTTTTTTGGTTAAGCCCTTTATTTTTACATCTAACTGAATAGCGGTTATTCCTTTTTCAGTGCCAGCCACTTTAAAGTCCATATTGCCCGAGGAATCTTCCGGTCCCTGGATGTCAGTAAGGATTTTATAATTTGAAAATTCTTCATCGATAGTTACCAAACCAATAGCAATACCGGCCGCTGGTCTTTTGATAGGCACCCCGCCGTCCATTAAGGCTAAACTCGCGGCTGAGACTGAGGCCATGCTTGTTGAACCATTGGAAGCTACAATTTCAGAAACAACGCGGATGGTGTAAGGAAAATCCTCAAATTTAGGAATCAAAGGGAAAAGGGCTTTTTCCGCCAACATGCCGTGACCAATTTCTCGCCGGCCCGGACTCCTTAAGGGAGCCACCTCGCCGGTTGAATAGGGCGGAAAGTTGTAATGATGAAGAAACCTTTTTTTCCCTTGAATTTCCATGCCTTGTAAAAGTTGCTGGTCTTCAGGAGCTCCTAATGTTAAAATTGATAAAACCTTGGTTTCTCCTCGGGTAAAAATAGCTGAACCATGAGTTCGGGGCAATACATTCACTTTCACGTCAATTTCTCTGATTTCATCTAATTTTCTTTTATCAGGTCTTTCATTTTTTTCTAAAAGAGTTTTTTCAAAAATCCTTGTTTTTTCTTTTTCAAAGACATCTTTTAAAAAACCTTTTTTTTCTTCTTTTTCCCGACTAAATTCTTCTAAAAATTTTTCTTTTAATTCTTTCAATTCTTTTTCTCTTTTTTGTTTATCCCCTTGGAATAAAATTTCTTTTAATTGTCCTTCTAAAAGTTTTCTTGCCTTTTTTTCTAATTTTTCGTCTTTTTCTAACTCTAAATAAGAAGGATAAATTTTTTCTTTTCCTGTTTTTTCTCTTATTTCTTTTTGAAAATCAATAAGATTTTGAAGAGTAGGTTGGGCAAAATCAAAAGCTTCCAAAAGTGTTTCTTCAAGAATTTCTTCTCCCTCTAATTCAATCATATTTGCCAAAAGACCATTCTTTCCATTAACAACCGAAATAAACAGATCTAACTCTCCTTCTTCCCTTTGAAGATAGTCGGGATTTAAAATAAATTCTTCGCCAATTTTTCCTATTCTGATAGTAGCCAAGGGACCGTTCCAGGGGATTTCAGAAACCGAAAGAGCCATTGAGGTTCCCAGCGCCGCTACCAAGCCAGGGTCATTTTTTTTATCCCAACTTAAACAGGTAGAGATTATCTGGACTTCATTTTTAAAGCCGTCCGGGAAAAGGGGCCGGATGCCGCGGTCTATTACCCTTGAAATTAAAATCGCTTCAGTGGAAGGACGGCTTTCTCTTCTAATGAATCGCGAGCCCAAAATTTTACCAGCAGCGTAAAATCTTTCTTCGTAATTGCAAGTTAAAGAAAGAAAATCTATTCCTTCCCTTATTTCTCCTTTTTGACAGGTAGCCAGGACAGTGGTTTGGCCAAGTTTTACCAAAGCCGAACCTGAGGCCTGAGTAGCTAATTCTCCGATTTCAACCTCTAAATTTTCTTCGCCAATTTTTGTTTTGAACAGCATAATAAAAATATAAAAATTAATTACATTAAATTATTTTAATTCTACCTTTTTGATAATATCCTTGTATCTTTGAGGATTTTTTTTCTCCAAATACTTTAAAAGCCGTTTTCTTTTAACAACCATTTTTAAAAGCCCATAACGACCATGCTGGTCTTTGGGGTGTTTTTTGAGATGAGAAATTACTTTTTTAATGTCTTTAGTTAAGAGAGCAATCTGAACCTCCGGCGAGCCAGTATCGGTTTTATGAATTTGATGTTGGGTTATAATCTCTTTTTTATTCTTTATTTTAATCATTGCTTAATTTTTAAAATTTCAAATTGTTTTAAAAAGACAGAAATCAAAAAATGGGTTTATAAATTTAAAATTTAATATTTTGGCTTTTGAAAATAATTTATCTTGGTGAACGGGAAAAGTCTTAAAAAAACTCGGCCGACAATATAGTTTTCATCCAAGGGTCCCCAATTTTTAGAATCAAAGGAATATAAACGATTATCACCTAAAACAAAATAATGACCCTCGGGAATAATAAACTCTTTTTTTTCAAAGGAATAGTGAGAAAATTCAAGATAATCTTTTTCATTCAGAATTATTTGCTGACCGGATTGAACAGTAATTATAATTTGAGAATTTCTGAACTCAATATTTTCCCCCGGTAAGCCAATTATTCTTTTAATGAATTTATTTGAAGGATTTCTGGGATATTTAAAAACAATTACTTCTCCTCTTTTAGGGGGGTGGAAACGATAACTAATTTCGTCAACAATCAGATAATCGCCGCTGGAAAAAGCGGGTTCCATTGAGGCGCCTTTTACTAAAAATGGTTGAAAAATAAAATAGCGAATAGGAATAACTATTATTGCCGCTATGATTGTTATTCTTGTAATCTCGCTAAAAAATAATAAAACTTTTTTCATTGTATTTTAATTTATTCTAATTTATTCTAATTTTCTCCGGAAAATTTCTTTATTATAGATTAAACTACCCCGCCGACGGAGCGGCGGGGATTTTCCCCATAATGCTCTGTCG
>DYHM01000040.1 GCA_020724125.1 Patescibacteria group bacterium
CTTACCGAGTAGTGGGCGTGAATTTCGAAAGTATATCCGTAACATCTTTGGGATAAAACCCATCTTCTAATTTTCTATGAAGGCTAAAGGGCCTTCTTAATCTAAAAGTGTTATCATTGGAACATTTGAAATGAAAAAATTGCCCAGGCTTTGCGGCTATCCCATCTATTAAAAGCCCCATTTTGAAATATTTGGGTTGGATTTCTTTGCAGAACTTAACCTCTGCCTTAAACAATTTCATTTAAAATGCTAAATGTTTACTTATACCCTTGTTTTACTCTTTAATCTTGCTATTTCAATGTCCCCAAGGGGATTCGAACCCCTGCTACGGGCGTGAAAGGCCCGTGACCTAACCGCTAGTCGATGGGGACATTAGCATTTAGCATTTATCATTTAGCATTTATCATTTAGCAATTAGCAATTATTATATCAAAGATAGGAAAATATGACTACAAAAAATAATAGTGTGCTTATTACCCCGTTTGTTATAAAGAATGCTTCATTTACTTTTGTTCTATCTTTTATAATTATATGTTGCCTTATGAGAAGGGCAAAGATAACAATTGCTCCCATTAAATATATCCATCCAAAAGAGGCTAATATCCCAAAGGGAATAAGGAGAAAACCAGCAAGGATGTGGAGAAATAGGGAAATTTGAAGCCCTTTTTTTAAGCCCAAATTTTTGCGGAATTGAATGAAGGTTATGCTTCTTATCAAACTCAATATCAAGGATTGAATAGATAATATCAAAGCCAGAAACCCACAATATGACAAATAGCCCAATGATTAAAGAGGAAAGATTTACTCCGCCAGATGTTGCTAGGCATCCTCCAATGGGTGCACAAGATAGACAAATCCCAAGATAAAAATGGGAAAACCATGTAAACCTTTTTGTATAGGGATAAGAGGATATGAGAAATAAAACAATAGGTGAAAGAAAGAGACAGGTAAGATTAAGTTTATATGATGAGAATAAAAAAAGAAAAATAGATAAAATAAGGACAAAAATTGCGCTTTTAAATTTTATCTTTCCTGTAATAAGTGGCCTTTCCTTGGTTCTTGGGTTTTGCCTATCAATTTCTAAATCTATTATCCGATTTAAAAGCATAGCCGCTGTCCTTGCAGAAATACACGCCATAGTAACCCAAAACCAATAATAGAAGGGCATGATCTCCTGCCTGCCAATTAGTCCTCCAATGTAAGCAAACGGAAGGGCAAAGATGCTATGCTCAAATTTTATAAGAACAAAGAAGGATAAAAGTTTTTTATAACCATTTAACCAAGAGAGACTTAAGACGCAGAGTCTTTTATGATTAGAAACTAAATACATACTAATTTAGTTTTGCTGTGTGAAATTTAAGTTCAAAGTCTACCGTGCAATTCTCACATAATTTCTTGATTCTCATAATCAGCTCTTCTAATTCTTCAGTTTTAAGAAAATCAGGTTGACAGTTTTTTATGATAATGGGAACCAATCTTATATTTTTTACTCCTGACTTATAAATATCACAAGTCAAAATAACACTTTCTGATGCCTCTTTTTTACGTTGATCAAAGATGAAATTTCCAAGGCTATAGGTTATAAACTTATCCTTATATTTTTCTATTGTCTGGATCACATGAGGGTGATGGCCTATGACCAAATCTGCGCCATTTTCTATTACCCTATAGGCATACTCCTTTTGTTTATCAGATGCTGTATTTATGAATTCGCTTCCCCAATGAAAGGATACAATGACTATATCGGATTTTTTCTTGGCAAGTTTTACTTTTTTTACTATTTCTTCAATCCCTGCCTGAGAGGGACCAGGAAGATTTTCCATATAAGTTATTCCCTCAAGAGCTAATGTTACATAAGCCAAAAAAGCAATCCTTATCCCCTTAACCTTAATTATTACGGGTTTAGAAGCTTCTTTTTGATTCCTTCCTGCTCCTATTACAGTAAAGTTGTGCTTCTTGAGATTGAGTTTAGTATCCAGAAGGGCTTCTCTTCCATAGTCCAGGCTATGATTATTTGCTAAGCAATAAATATTAAACCCAGAAAATTTCAATCCTTCAATAAACCCTGGATCTGCTCTGAATGTATATTGTTTTTCAATAGGATAACCTTTTTTAGATAGAGGGCATTCAAGATTACAAAAGGCTAAATCAAATGAATTTATAAAATTAGCAATCTTTTGAAAAGGATACCTAACCCCGTGATTCTCAATTACCTTTTTTACTCCCCTATCCAATAATATATCTCCTACTGCACAAAATGTTACATTCTCGGAAGCTACAAGTTTGCTACATAAAAATATAAAGGATAAAATTATCCTAAATTTCATCAGTTAACATCCTGAATGATATATATACCGAGGTATTGGGAGTATGTGTTTAGGCTCTTTGCCCATGTAGTCTTTTGTCCAATCTGGCACATCTGGAATCTCTTTATCCTTTATCATCTTTTGCCATTTTTCATCTGTCAATCTATCGCTTGCTGGATGCAAAAATTCGTAGTATGAAAAGACCCCACCTCGGGTTAACCATAGTTTACCCTCTTTTTCAATTACAACATAGATCTCAAACACATGCCCCACTGCTTCTTCAAGTACAGTTTCCTGTGAAGTATGCACATCAGCAATAACCGCTACATCTTTATCTACATCACTAATAATTTCAAACCACCGTAGATGTTTATCCTCAACCATAACTGATATAGTGAGATTTTCCAATAAAGTGCCATAAATCTCTATTTGTTTATATTCCTGGAATGTTATGGGCTCGTTGGTAAGTTCCTTTTTAGCTATTTTTTCAAGGAATGAGACCAGCTCAATAAAATTCTTAAATTTTTCATTCATCTCTTCAGTAAGAAGGTTTCTCTCTCTTAGCCCTTCATTTGTAAATATGAGAAGTCCCTTCAATCTTTTGTAAAATTCAATATTGGGTTCTACATAGCCTTTAGGTGGGTCAGGGGACCATTCTTCACCATCACCACATTCAACTCCAGATTGCTTTGCATATAGTATTGTATCATGCCTTAGTTCTGCCCAACTTGCCAAACTTGTATTCAAATTTTTCTTATCCCAAGCCTCATTCTGCATAAAGAAGGGATATTTATATTCCTTTTTATTTAATTCTATTAAGGATTTCAAGCACCAGATCCAGCTATAGTACAAATTCTTCTTCCAATCAGAGGGAGTCAATTTATTAAAATCAGCAGTAACCTCATCAAGTCTTTCTGGATACTCTTCCCACTCGTCTTGAATTTTGTCTTTTTCAAGTAAAAGTTGCCTAGCCTGTTTTGACCCTATCACAGCCATAACATCTAATCCCATAGGGATGGGTCTTTCTGGCCAGCTACAGAGCCTCTGCAATATTTCAGAATCAGGGATATATCTCTGCCCCATAAATCTAAACTGTGGCTCATCTGAAATGTGTATTAATTTAACTCTTATTTTGGTTTTCTTTTCTGCTATCTCCATTACCGCTTTTTTAAATTTTTTTAGTTTTGCTTTGTCTGTAAAGCTATTAAAATCAGCATTTACCCCAAAGACTTTATCCATAATGGGCTTATAATCATCCGGTCCTAAATCATCCGATAATCCTACATAAAACGCTGTTGGACCATAAATCTTCTCCCATAAGTCTATTAATCTTTCGCCTTGAATCTTATTTTCGTATAATTGCTTGGTTATTATTAATGATGGAATTAATTCCTCTTCCCTATTACTAATAAAATAATTTATTCCATGCCACATCATTGCTTTAAAATAACTTTTTAAATTTTTGCTTGTTGTATAGTGCCCTCGCGGTACAAATTGGCTATAATCAATCTTGTGGTCTTTACGATTAAATATTAACGATATCTCTCGATCTAAATGTGCTTCGCATTTATCAATCTCTTTTTTTACAATACTATAAATCTGTTTGTTTATCGATGCTTTACCCTCTGTTAAAAAGTAATGGGGTACACTAAAATATATCATGTTTTTCAACGCAGCATCTTTAATTTTTTCATTGGTAGTAGATTTATATAAATCCTCTGAAAGATTTAACATCGCACCAGTAAGTTTTGTTATTATCTCAAATAACTTCTTTCCCTCAAGGTTTCTTAAGGTAAAGTCAAAAAACATATGATAAAGCTGAAGTACCGAATCGGTAGTTATAAAACTGGGAATAAACTTATAGTTATTCTCTTCATATAGAAAGAAAAATTGCTCATAATCTGCAGGTATGACTATAAAACCATTTTGGCAGATTTTATCGATATCCTCCGGATCAAATTTTCCAAATTGACTTTTATTGATAATATTATCCCAATTTATCCTCTTCTTGTTATTCGCAGTAACATAATTATGTTTCAACATCTCATTTTCTTTCTTTAAGATTATCTCGATATTTTTTCTATCAACAGGGGTCAGTTTTGAATCGTCATATTTAATATCAAGTTTATACCAGTTTTGGGACATAAAATAACAGTGTAATTCTGGTGATTTAAAAGGTTTTCCATATCGTGCATAAATTTCATTATGCATTATTCTCAATTCTTCTAAACTTTTTCCCTCTAAACTTTTAATATCAATAATTTCTTGATTGGCCGTTACCATACTTGAAATTAACATAAAAATGTTTATTATAAATAATTTTTTCATTCTACCTCCTATTTTTTACAAAATCTATTTTCGTCAAGTTTATTCTCTAATATATCCTCTGCCAATATCTTAAACCCTTCAAATCCGAATCCTGTCCATTTATAAGAGATTATTCTATGTCTTCCATTCCTTTGTAATTCAAGTGAGATTAATTCACATAAACCATCTTGGTCAACATCGGCAAAGCCAAAATCAAGCATAGGAGATGACAACCTTGATCCCAACCATTTGGGGAATATCTGTCCATCTTCGAAGCCAAATACAAAAAGCCTATTATCAAAAACTGGGTGGAATCTAGCTTTTTTCCAAACACCTATACAAATTTCCAGCTTACCATCTCCATCAACATCCTGTGTCAATATTTTCCAGGGATTATATTTTTCTTTCAAGCCCTCCCAAATATTTTCCAATTTCCCTTTCATTAATGATAATAGGACAACCCTATTCCCTCTAGTTTCTGAATTTTTGCCAATAATTAAAAACAAATAATTTGTTTGGCCATTTCGTTCAATAGAGCAATAGTCTTTTATCTCCTCAAATTTAGTAACCCTAAAAATATCTGCAATGTTTTTCTTCTTGCTATCCATTAGAATAATTTTTTCTTTTTCTATACTCAATGAATTTTCCTTAAGCTCTGCAAGACTAATTTGAACAGGAAAAGCTACCAATAATAACAAAATAATAAAACTTACTTTTTTCATACTATATTGTCACAGATTCATAGAAATGATAATGATAGAATGATAATGATAAAATGATAGGAATTTGCTTTTCCTATTATTGGGGGTCATTTCCATTATTTGGG
>DYHM01000041.1 GCA_020724125.1 Patescibacteria group bacterium
AAAAGATGGGTATATATTTACTATATACCCCTTTGTCTCTGTCTGTAACGAAACGTCTGTAACGAAACGAATTACATATTCTTGCCAGAATCGCCAGCGTAATACTTACCAGGATCGTCGTCGTCATAACATTTCATTTCAATCACCTCCTCCATTTTTTCGTTCTTTTTTTAAACTAAATTTTAGAATTTCAAAATTTTTTTCAATTTCCTAAACCAGTTTTAAAAGAACTTTTAATTTTATTTTTCTCTAAATTTTATACCCTGAACACTTTTAATTTTAGCGCCGCAGAAGCTTTTGTCAAGTCCAAGGAATGTAAAATGTAAAACGAAAAATGTAAAAAAATAACCATAAAAAATTTTAAATTCAACTACAACTCATTTTCAACGGAATGGATCGCCCGGCCCCGCTCTTTTGAAAAATGGCGAGCTTGCGACGAAATCGGAAATCCAAAACTCAAAAACCAAAACTCAACGCTCAAAACAATGCCTAAAATTGCAAGATCAAATTAGAGATTGTTGTCTTCTTTTTGGGTGTATTTTTAAGTGTTCGTAAGCTAATTTTGTTGCTGTTCGGCCGCGGGGCGTCCTTTCGATGAAACCAAGCTGCATTAGATAGGGTTCGTAAATATCTAAAATAGCATCCTCTTCCTCAAAACTCGCAGCGGCTAAGGATTGAAGACCGACCGGCCCGCCATTAAATTTTTTAATTAAAGTTTCTAAAATTTTTCTATCCGCTGGTTCCAACCCTAATTCGTCAATTTCCAAAAACTCTAGGGATTTTTGGACAATTTGTTCATCAATTATGTTTTTCTCCTCCACTTGGGCAAAATCCCGAACTCTTTTAAGAAGCCGATTAGCCACTCGGGGCGTGAACCGTGAACGAATAGAAATTGTTTTAAGAGATTGAGGGGTGGTTTTAATTTTTAAAATTTCAGCTGAACGTTGAAGAATCTTTTCTAAATCTTCCGACGAATAAAAATCAAGTTGGAAGGTAGCGCCAAATCTGTTTCTTAACGGCGCAGAAAGCAAGGCAATTCTGGTAGTGGCGCCAATAAGAGTAAAACGAGGGAGTTTTAATTCCATTGTTCTTGCCATTGGGCCCTTGCCAAGGATAATATTTAATTTAAAATCCTCCATAGCCGGATAGAGATACTCTTCTAAAACCTTGGAAATCCTATGACATTCATCAAGAAAAAGAACATTGTTTTCCTCTAAATTAGTTAAAATTGCGGCTAAATCACCGGCTTTTTCAATGGCTGGCCCGGCTGTCACTTTAATGTTGACTCCCATTTCCTTGGCAATTAAATAAGAAAGAGCTGTTTTGCCGAGTCCGGTGTTGCCATAAAAAAGAAGGTGTTCCGGCGCTTCACCTCTTTTTTTAGCCGCTTCTAAAATTATCTTTAAGTTTTTTTTTGCTTTTTCTTGACCGACATATTCATCCCAAACTTTTGGCCGCAAGGCAGCGTCTAAACTTTCTTCTTCATTTTTTTTTCTAATTAAAGAAGACGAATTTTTTTCATTAACTATTGACATTTTTGAAAAATTTATTAAAATATTAGGTAGCCCAAAATTCAGGGAATTTTTTCTTGATTGGACAAAAAGGTTTTACTTTTTTGTTCCCGAAAAAAAATTCTCACCTTTCCGCCACGGAAAGAGAATTTTGGGCTATTTTTATTTAAAACTCATTCTTAATTATTCCTTTTCAATATTAGAAATACAAGAAAAATCTCCAATTTTCAATGACTTATGATAAATTCTAAATCCAAAATCTTAAATCCTAAACAAATCCGAAATCCCAAATCCCAATGACCAAATCCCAAATCCCAATGACCAAAACTCGTCTGTTTTGAATTTTGAATTTAGAATTTTGAATTTACTCGCCCGGCCAAATTTTCTTTGAAAATTTGGCCGGGCGAAGCTGGTAAACATTTAGAGTTTTGGATTTAGGATTTTATTGTGGAGTTTGATTGTAAATTGAAAATTGATAATTGAAAATTGATAATTGAAAATTATACTGCTTGTTATTCTTCTTTTTTGGTCACTCTTTCCGCTTCTTCAATGGTTGTTTTTTTAGTTTATATAAATAAAATAACAACAGCTCGTAAAAATGCAAGCTGTTGTAAATATTTTTCTTAACTATCTATCTTTATCAAACTATCTTTATCAAAATATGTTTACCTATTTTTTTATCAATTTCTTAATTCTTTCTGTTAATCCAGTAACTGCTTCTAAGAGCAAGGCTAACTGGGATTCCATAAAGTTTGATCCTATTGAATTTACATAACCTTATTTTTATCTCGCTTAAATTTACCCAGCCGCATTTTTGTTGACCATAACAAGAAGAAACATAGGAAGGAAGTTCTGTATTGTTATTCATATGGCGATATTTTACATCGCCAAGTGTTGCACTTCAAATGTGAATTTAGGTTTACAACGCGAATTTGATATGGTCCAGGTGTAATATTTTCCACTAAGAGTCCAGTCAATTGAAATTTTAATGATAACCCATCTGGTTGCGCATAGATATGTTGACTGCCAATACTGCCTTTCAAAAGTCCATCTTTCAAAAACTCAATCGTAATTCTCGAAGGCGTATAGTATCTACAAGATTTTTACCATAGATTGTAATCATATCATTGGATGTGCCGGATGTTGGAAATACAGAGGTAATGGAGGGTTGAGTGGATTGACCAATAGAGATAATAGAGATAATGTTTCCCCTTACTGGAAAACTGCCAATAATAGAACAAGTAATTCCAGTGGTATTACCAACAGCAGAAATATCAGAAGCAGTATTAATTTCTAAGATAATTTCTTGTCCCGAAACAGCTGTGGCATTTATATCCGCTTTAATAGAAATAACTTTTGAAGAATTTTTAGGGATAATCAAATTTAGGCCATCAAAAATTACCTTCCCGTTAATAAGAGATATGACAGTAGAGCCTATTTGAGTTGGACCATCAAATAGTTTAAGATTTTGCAAAGAAGAATCAAATGAAAGTCTTGTTCTTGTAATAATAATCTTATTTATAACTATATCCTCAGTAGATGGGGCACTCAATCTAATCTTTGTAAAAATAAAATTAGATGTTCCAGCAAAAATAGTTTGCCTAAGCGGTGTATCTGTATCAAGTATAACAGCAACAAAAGGTATAGGGGGTTGGACTATTTCACTCACCTTTACACTAATACTTGTTTTAGCGGAAAGGCCTTGGTTGTCTGTGACTGTGAAAGTTGGATTATAAATACCAGGATTGCTGTATGAATGAGTAAAGGTAGTTGTCTGGACATAAGCAGTTGATCTTGGAGCTGTTGTCATGCCCCTTCCCGCTATCTCATCTCCCCATAAAACAGAATAACTTAATATTCCTTGTTCTGGATCACTTGCCTTGACTGTCCATATTCCTGTTTCATTAACCTTGATGTTAGTTGGTCCTGAAATACCAGAAATAACTGGTGGTTGATTTACACCTGCTTGCATAATAGTGAAATAATCATCACTGATGTCGCTAACTCCTTCTATTTCGGTAGTAATAAGAATCTTGTATTGTCCAGGAGTAATTGTCTGAGGAATATTTGGGCATTGTTCATTCGTCATAATTACTTCTGAATATTTTCTCTGAGAAGCTGAGACATCTGCTATTTTACATGTGCCTCCATCTGGAAACCATAAATAAATGTATGCGTTGTTTACTCCGAAAGAATCCCATACAATATCAAATAATTCATATAATTTTATGTGTTCTCCTCCGTTTGGCGAAAGGACAGTGATTGAAGGTTTGGTGGAAAGAATACATGCTCCGTCTTTACAGCCGTTGGGACAGGTGTATTCCTCAGGACCTGCAATCCATGTTACACCACCCATTCCACTACACCAGTATTCACCCAATGTATTCCTATCTTTGCAGTAATCTACTTTAGTTTCGTTGTAAAGAGTTACTACGCCCTTTACACTATAATTTCCCCCGCCATCTGTATCAGTGCAAGATGCAGTAGCTTCAATACTAAACCAATTATCACTTTCATCCCACACATTTCCATAATAGGATGTTCCCCATGTTCCCCATGTTGCTGAAACCATTATCTTATAGCCATCACCAGCTGCCTTGACTTCTTTGATGCCAAGGATTTTGGCAAAAAGAGATGGTTTATATTCATATCCCATAGCCCAGTCACCACGAGTGGTAACTTTCCATAAATATTCTCGTTGAGTAGATGGTAAACCCGAAACAAGTTCTATATTTGCATCATCTATTGTTCGAAAAAGCGTTATGTGGATTTTTGCGTCAGCTGGAAGATTAAAAGCATCCCATCTTATCATATAATTACTACCTTCTTGTAATGTTTGTAATCCGTTTGGTGAAAGAACGGTGATTGAGGGTTGGACTATTTTACTCACCTTTACACTAATACTTGTTTTAACGGAAAGGCCTTGGTTATTTGTGACCGTGAAAGTTGGATTGTAAATACCAGACTTGCTGTATGAATGAGTAAAAGTAGCTGTCTGGATATAAGAAGTTGACCTTGGGGCTGTTGTCGCACCCCTTCCTGTTATTTCATCTCCCCATAAAACAGAATAAGTTAATACTCCCTGTTTTGGATCGCTTGCCTTGACTGTCCATATTCCTGTTTCATTAACCTTGATGCTGGTTGGCCCTGAAATACCAGAAATAACCGGTGGTTGATTAGCTGTAGGAACACATTTACATGGCAAAGAACAGCCTCTTTCATCTACGCCAGGAGGACATACAATTTCCTCTCCTGATTCACAGAAAGGAGGTACTTTTATAGGACAAGGAAAAGGCGGTTCTAATTTACATCCATAAAGAGAATTTAATTTTGCTCTGGTTAATTTACCAACAAAACCAGTGGCGTATTTAAGGCCTAACGGAGTTAAAATCTCATTTTTGTATTTTTCTTGAAAACCAGAAACAGCTGAAGCGGTTGATTCGTCAAAAGAATTATTTCTTGTTTCATCCTCGTTAATTGCAAATCCTTGTTTTTCCAAAGCGGTCTGAAGAGCTTTCACACTAGAACCACTCATTTCTATTTTCAAATTAACATTAAAATTATAACACCAAACAGCTGGTTGTCCTTCCATTTGAGCTAATTGGGCTTTTAATACTTCAATCTGTTTTAAAAGGGCCTCGATTTGCGCCCGAAGTTCTTCAGGACTAATTGCCGAAGCAAAACTTGGTAAAACAAAAATACCTAACATTACAATTAAAATTGTAAATTTTTTAATACTTTTTATCATATTTTGAGTTTTAAATTATTAAAGATGTTGTTTAATAAAGTTTTTTGTGAATTTTAGCAAATTGATGCCATATAAACCCTTTATTTATAAGGTTTTTTAAAGGCAAAAATTATAAAAATACCTCAAAATATTACTAAA
>DYHM01000042.1 GCA_020724125.1 Patescibacteria group bacterium
TTAAATTTCATAAATTTATTTTATTTCTTTTAGAAATTCCTCGGCTATTTTGGCGGTTTCAGCGGCGCTTTGATAAAAAGATTTCCAGACAACAACAATGTCGGCATCGTTAAAAATCGCTCTCTGGATTTCTTGAAAAGTGTCGGCGCCAGCCACAGCCACCATAATGTCGTAATTTTCTTTAATCCGCTGGATCTCGTGATATGGAATTTCTGATTCGCGATCAAGGGTTTCCTCGTCTACTCCGCGATGTAAAATTACAACCTGGGGAAGTTTTTTTAATTGACGAAGAACGTTCAACGGAAATTCAACGTTCATCATATCAATCATTGCGTCTAAATTATATTTCTCGCAATTTTCAATAAAAGTATCTAATGTTTCTTTCGGCGCTTGGCCTAAAGCAATAGCGCCGCCTGCTCCCCCTTGTTTGGCAATTTCTACTTCCCTCGCCCCTCTATCCATACATTTTAAATCAGCAACAATATAAGGCAAAAAAGATGTTTTTGTTTTTTTAACCTTTTGATTAAAATCTGTTTTTACTTTTTTCTCTAAAAACTTTATCAATAATCTGTTCAAATCTATTTCGGATTCGGTTCTTGATTCAGATGGTTCAAGATCCAACAAATCATAACCTAAAACTCTTTGGCTCCACCAAAAATTTAACTTTTTAATCGCCCTTATCCCATAGGCCTTTATTAATGGCGTGCCAGCTTCAATAATAATTTTTTTATCCAAAGGGATTTGACTAATAATTTTTTCAGCTTCGTCTAACGCGCTATTCAGGGCAATCTGCAAATATTTTTGTTTTTTGTCTAACATAAAATAAATTCAAAATGCAAATATCAAAATACAAAATGAAACTTTCAACCGCCCCAAAGCGCCGTGGTTTTAAAAACAATAAAAATAGTAAATAATTCTTGCATTAAAGTTTTTTAGTTTTATATTTAGAAATTTTTTGATAATGCTGAAATATAAATCTGCTCGGAGCGCGATAAGCTAATTTTCTCTTTTTCATTTGTTTTAAAGAATAATTTTTCACAAATTTTATTTGTATTTATTCCAATAAAAAATGACTGTTTAATTAACGACGAATTAGACTTGAAAATTTAAATTTATTTAACCGCATTTTTTATTTTTTCAAGAATATATCTTACTGATGAAAGGGCGTCGTCATTGGCCGGAATAGGGTAATCAACCAAAGTGGGGTCGGCGTTAGTATCAACAATCGCGATTGTTTTTATATTTTTCCGCCGGGCTTCTTTTAAGGCCAATTTATCTCTAACAATATCGCAAATAAAAACTGCCGCTGGGTATTCTTCTAAATTTTTAATTCCTTCAAATTTTTTTTTAAATATTGCCAATTCTTTTTCTTTCTTTATTCTTTCTTTTTTAGGAAATTCCTCGAATTTTGTTTCTTCTTTTTCTTTTTCTAATTCTCTATATCTTTTAATTCTTCCAGAAAAAACATTAAAATTAGTGAAGGTTCCGCCCAACCAACGTTCGGTCACAGAGGGGAAATTAAGTTCTTGCGCTATTTCTTTAACTAATTCTCTTAAGGGCGGTTTGGTTCCCACTAAAAGCAATGTCTTTTTTTGTTTTATCAAATCAGAAATAAATTCTAAAGCCCTTTCTAAACAAACAGCTGTTTTTTGTAAATCAATTACATGAATTGTATTTTTAACCCCGATTACATAGTCTGCCATTTTAGGATGAAGCTTGGTTGCCCGATGTCCTAAAACCACTCCTTTTTCAAGCATTTCTTTAATTTTTATTCCGAACTTAAATTCTTTTTCTTTCTCCTCTTTTTTTTCTTCTTTTGTTTTTTCCTGTTTTTCTTCTTTTTTTTCCTCTTTTATTTGTTCTTCTAATTGAGTCATAGAAAATTTAAAATGCAAATATCAAAAATTAAATTTGAAACTTATAGAAACTTATTGCTTCAATGAAATTCTATTAATTTTCATTAATTTCCATTTTGTTTTTGAATTTTGAATTTAGAATTTATCAATCTAATTGTCATTGACCTTCTGTTATTTTCTAATATAATAGAAAATGTAAAAAAGGCAATATGAAAAAAAATATCCATCCCAAATATTATTCAAAAATAAAAGTTCGTTGCGGCTGCGGCGCTCAATTTAAAGTTGGTTCAACAAAAGAATATCTTGAAACAGAAATTTGCAGCCAGTGTCATCCTTTTTACACAGGCAAAGAAAAATTAATTGATGTTGCGGGCAGAATCGAAAAGTTTAAAAGAAAATTAGAAAAAAAGAAAAAATGAAACTCCCAACCGCCCCAAGGGGCGGGGTTTTAAAAACAATTAAACAAGTTAGATGCGCAGGGGAATAAGAAACAAGCGTCCTGCTCTGAAATTGGATATATAGAAACAAAACTTATTCCTGATATTATTAGAGAGCCGCGCGCCGGGAAACCCCGCTTATATGGTTCAATTAGAGGTTTACAAATGCATCAATATTTACAAATGCATCAATATTTAGAAATCTATTATGGAAGGATTTAACCAATCTCAACCCTTAATTATTGAAATTCGGGCAGGGGCGGGCGGCGAAGAAGCCGCTCTTTTTGTCAAGGACCTTTTTGAAATGTACTCAAAATACAGTTTAAAAAAAAATTGGAAAACAGAAATCTTGGATGAAAACCCAAGCGAACTTAATGGTTTAAAGCAAATTATCTTAAAAATAAAAGGCGAAAATGTTTATTCTCTTTTAAGGCATGAAGCAGGGGTTCATCGCGTCCAACGAATTCCAAAAACAGAAAAGGGGAACCGAATTCACACCTCAACCGTCTCAGTGGCTGTCTTGCCAATTCCAACTGAAACACAAATTAAAATTCTTCCTTCTGATATAAAAATGGATTTTTATAAGTCCTCTGGACCCGGGGGTCAATACGTCAATAAACGACAAACAGCCATTAGAATAACCCATTTACCAACGGGCTTGGTAATTACCTCTCAAACCTCTCGGAATTTAGAAGATAATAAAAAAGCGGCTTTAAATATTCTTCAAGCTAAACTTTATGAAAAAGAAATGTCAGCCCAAGAAGAAAAAATGAGTCAGGAAAGAAAAAGTCAGATTGGTTGGGCCCAACGAGCCGAAAAGATAAGAACCTACAATTTTCCTCAGGATCGAATCACTGACCACCGAATAAAAAAAAGTTGGCGCAATATTGAAAAAATTTTAGACGGAAACCTCGACCCCCTGCTGGAAAAAATTCAGGAAAATTTAAAAGAGGAATAAATTTAAAATACGGAGTTATTTTCAGTCAAATACTCCTTGGTCAATATATTTTTGAAATTTTGACGCCTGTTCCATAATTTGATAAACATAACTTCGTCCGCCGGCAATCTCGCAAGTCCAAGTTAATTTAGTTGTTCCGCACAAATAAGCTCGGG
Organism: Patescibacteria group bacterium; assembly: GCA_020724125.1. Classification (GTDB taxonomy): domain Bacteria; phylum Patescibacteriota; class Minisyncoccia; order Minisyncoccales; family CG1-02-41-26; genus DYHM01. The sequence continues at coordinate 3,407 of DYHM01000042.1, forward strand.
CCGCGCTTATTTCATTTACTTCCTTTTGAGAAGTGGCGCCGAAATCACTCAAATATAAAGCGGCAGCCAAAAAAGCGTCTTTTATCCTCCATGGATTAGACGGTTGAACTCCCAGAATATCCTCTACTCTTTTTTTATAACCCGCTTTTAACCAAGTGGTTGGCATCATTTGAGCCGGCCCCATCGCCCCTCCCCATTGAATCTTACCTCCATTAACGGCGCAAGAAACCGGAGTCGTGTCAATATCTAAACCCAATTCTTGAACAATTTCTTTAAAATAAGACCAGTGATTTTGAGTCATCACTCTTTGCCAAGAAACTTTCGGATAACGACAGAAGGGTTTTCCGCCGCAATTGCACTGACCAACATTTTTCCCAATATCAGATTCAATTTTCAAAAGACCAAGCAAAAAAGCCGGCCTAATCCCGGTTAATTGGCTGATTTCTTTGGCTAATCGATAAGCCGATTCCAGGGTTAAGGACTCTCCTTCCGCCACCTGAGCTAATTCAAAAATTTTCTTTCTAATTTGTTGAGCCTTATTTTTAGATTCTGTTAAATATTTTTGATACAAAACCTCTTCGCCGCGGGTTTTTTTTAATAATTCTTTTTTGTAATTCCTAGTTTCTTCTTCTTCTTTTTTTTGAAGATTTACCAAAATCTGGGTTTCTTCTAATTCTTTTTTTTCTTTAACCATTAAATCCTTTTGAGTTTCAAGAGAACTTTTTAAATCCTTAACATTTTTAAATAATTCTTGAACCTCTTGATTTATGGTTTCTGAAGCGACTAAATCATTAAAAAAATTGCTTAAACTTGACTCAGTCCAAAAAACTTCCATGAAAGATTTTCTTTCCTGTTCATATCTTAATTGCAAAAGGTTATTTAATCTTTGTTTAATTCTATTAATTTCAAGGGTTGTTTTGTCAATTGATTTTTGAGTATCTTCAATTTGAAAATTAAGGTCTTTAACAATCAAGTTATTTTTGTAAATTTGATAACCGAGACTTTCAATTTTTTGGGTTAAAATTTTAAGCTCGCCTTCCAGGGTTTTTTCTTTTTGTTTTATTTTTGAAATTTCAGTTTTATAGTCCTCGGCTTTGCTTTGAAAATAATTTTCGCATTTTTCTAAGACCGCTCGACAATTTTCTCGGCTTAGTTTATTGCATTCTTGGTCAATATTTTTAACAAAATTTGGACAAACAAAAGAAGGGTCAAAATTTAAATCCTCGGCCCAACTGATGGAAACGCTCGCTAAAAGAGAAAAGAAAAGAATAAGAAAAAAAATTATCCGCCATTTTTCAAAATAGCCCGACTGGTTGTGAAAACGCAAAGAGAGACAAATTTTTGAAAATAACATATTTTATTTTTTTTCTGTCTTGTTTTTTTAAATTGATTCTTTTTCTTTCTCTTCTTTTTTCTCTTCTTTTTTTTCTTTAAATTCTTCGGGTTGAACAATAATGGTTATTATTTCCTCCGGGCCTTTCAGGATTTCCACTCCCTCCGGGATATTCAGATCTTTAACTTGAATTTTATCGCCAATATTCTTGAGCTTGCCGAGATCAACCTTAATATCCTTAGGCAAGTTTTGGGGTAAACTTTTTACCTCAATCGTCCGAAATTCTTTTAAAAGATTACCGCTTAATACCTTTTGAATTTCTTCTTCTTTTTCAAAAACCAAAGGAATGGCAACGGTAATTTTTTCGGTCTTTGACGGATGATAAAAATCAATATGTAAAATTTTTTCTATTAAAGGATCTTTGGTTATCTGGTGAATTAAAACCTCATAATTTTTTTTATCTATCTCTAAAAGAATTAAGGAACTTTCCTCAACCTCCTGAAAAATTTTCTCAAACTCTTTTTCTGAAACTTCTAATGGAATATTTTCAATTTCTGGCCCATACAAAATAGCCGGCAAAATTCCTTGTTTTCTTAAGATATTTGTTTTTCTGCCAAATTTTGTTCGCCTTTTT
>DYHM01000043.1 GCA_020724125.1 Patescibacteria group bacterium
TAATAAAGGATTGTTTAAAATTCTTAAATCATGCTAATTTTAGTTCAATTAAGTTTGAGAATTTATTTAGGAAAATTTAGAATTCAACCAGTATACCTATCGGCATAGGGATATATTTACGCCAATCTTTTGTTTGACCTGCGCTATTTTGATGCAGGCTTCTTTTGAAGCAGCTTCGGCGCCTTTTGCTAAAACATCAAAGATGACCTTAGGATTATCGTCCAATTCTTTTTTCTTTAAGCGAATCGGATCCAAGAAATTATTTAGATTCTCTATCAATATTTCTTTTGATTCTTTATAGGAAATTGTTCCTTCCTGGTACCTTGTTTTTAAATGTTCAATCTGGGTTTTACTGAAAAGCTTGTGGAAAGCAAAGATGTTGCAGGTTTCAGGATCTTTTGGTTCGTCCGTCGCGCGGGAATCGGTCACAACCGACATTACCTTTTTTGCTATTTCTTCTCGACTATCAAAAAGTCCTATTGTATTGCCATAACTTTTACTCATTTTTCTGCCATCTAAACCTTTAATAACGGCCACCTCGCTATTTATCAATGCCAGTGGGATTTTAAACGTCTCGCCATAGTAATTATTGAATAAGCGAGCGATATCTTGAGTAATTTCTAGATGCTGTTTTTGATCCTCGCCAATGGGCACTACATCGGTATTGTACATTAATATATCCGCGGCCATCAGCACTGGGTAATCAAATAAGCCCATGTTTATAGGTATTTTTTTGGCTTGCGCATCTTTATAAGCATGAGCTCGTCGGAGCAATCCGAGCGGAGTTAGGGAGTTAAAAATCCAACACATCTCTGTTACAACCGGCACATCTGATTGTTTAAATAAAACGGCCTTTTGCGAGTCCAATCCAATAGATATGTACGCCTTAGCTATTTCCAAAATATTTTGGGATAGTTTTTTGGGATTTTTAATTTGGTTAAGCGCATGATAGTCAGCGATGAAAATAAAGCTCTCGTAACTGTTCTGGAGATCAACAAACTGTTTCATCGCGCCAAAATAATTACCGATGTGTATATCTCCCGTTGGTTTTACCCCTGATAAAAGTCTCTTTTTCATAATTTACTTAAAAAGTTTTATAAAATCTTCTAACAACTTTATACCTCACATTCTAAAATCGGACTTTGATTTAAATTCTAATAATAAAGATGTTGTTTAATAATATTTTGAGGTATTTTTATAATTTTTCCCTTTAAAAAACCTTATAAATAAAGGGTTTATATGGCATCAATTTGCTAAAATTCACAAAAAACTTTATTAAACAACATCTTTATTCAAAATTCGAAATTAAAAATTCATTTTACATGGCTTGGATTAAACTAAACATTGGTTGAAGCATAGAAACAGCAAAAAAACCGACAAAAATACCGATGATTATAATTAAAAATGGCTCAATGATTGAGGAAAGTTTTTGAAGGGATATGTTTATTTCTTTTTCATAAAAATCAGCCAGCTCTTCCAGAATTTTAACGGTTTCTCCTGTTTCTTCGCCCACCTTAAGCATTTCTACAACAGCTGACGAATAAAGTTGTTCATAAGGAGCTAATGATTGGGAAAATTTTTGACCCTTTTTGATTTTCTGAGCCGCTTCTTTAAGGGATTGACGGAAATAAAAATTAGTTAAACTTTCCGAGGCAATTTCTAAGGAGTGAACGATAGGGACTCCAGCTGAAAAAAGAGAACTCAAAAGTCTTAAAATCAAAGCGGAATTAAGGTCTCTAACTATTTTAGAGATAAGCGGTATTTTTAAAATCAATTTACTTAAAACTTTTCCGCCTTTTCTTTTTTTCCAGAAAACAAGCAAGCCGCTGATTAAACAAAAACCAATTAAAGCTGATAGAAACCAATTTTTAAATAGAAAATCAGAAAAAGAAAGCATTATTTTAGTGGTAATCGGAAGTTTAATTTCTAAGTCGGCAAAAACAGCCCTGAGCTTAGGAACAACAAAGATAAACATTATTAAACCAATACAGATAATTGTTATTAAAATAATTAAGGGATAAACCATCGCCGCTGTGGTTTGAGTTTTTAAGTTGTATTCCCGTTCCATTTGATGTGCTAAAATTTTAAGACTATCTTCTATTTTCCCTGTTTCCTCGCCTACCTTTAAGGTTTCCCGGTATATCTTGGAAAAAATTTTTGGAAAGTAAGACAAGGATTGAGAAAGAGATTCGCCTCTAATTATTTTTTGAGAAATTTGTTTTAAGATATTTTTAAATTCTTCATTTTTTATTTGTTTAATTAAAATTTCAAAAGCCCGAGGCAAGGGCACGCCGGTTTTAATCATTAAAGAAAGGTTTTTGGTAAAAAATAATTTTTCTTTAAGAGAAACTGGAGATAACTTTTTTAAAAATCCCAATCCAAATTTTTTTTCTTTTTTAACTGCATCTTCGCCCTTTAAGGAAATTAAAAAATAACCTCTTAATCGCAAAAGTTTAGCTAAATGCGAAGGATTAGATGCTTCTAAAATTCCTTCTTCTTCCCGTCCTTGAAGATTTTTGGCTTTATAAAAATAAGAGGGCATTAAAAAATCAAAATTTAAAAAAAAGAAACAAAAAAACAAGAAACAAGAGTTATAAAAATTATGAAAATACAGAAAAAAAACAGGTGTGAATTCCAGCTTGAATTAGGACATATAAATTCTTTGTAGATTTGGGTTCCATTTTTGTTGTTTTTTAAAAAATATAAGAAGATTTTAAGTTTCTTTTGTTATTTTAAAATAAATAATCTCTTACTTTATTGGTTTTTTTGGCGTCCTAATTAAGGGCGTCGAACGTCCGCCATTAATGGTGCCGCGGGCCAGACTTGCACTGGCTACCTCATCTTTTTCAGAGATGCGCTCTACTGCATGAGCTACCGCGGCATAATAGTAAATTGGAAATTTATTTTTTTCTTTTTTTCTACGATTTAATAATAAATCATTTCAGGAAATTTTTCAAACGAAATTTTTAATTTGACGACAAGCCAGTTAAAAGAAAAATAGCGAAAATAAATATAATTTTTTTTTCATATTTGGTTTAGGAGAGTTCGACCCTTGAATTACTCGCGTCTTCCTAATTTTATTTTCCTAATTTTTAGTTTGGTTTTTAACGACTTTTTAATTGTTCGTGGAAGAATTTTACTTTTTGCTTCAAGTTGTCGCATTCTTGAATAAAAGTTTTCATAATGGTAGATTTTTAATTTTGCGGTTTTCAACCACATTTAGATTTTACATTATAATGAGATTTTTACAACCCAAAAGCATTTCGTGATTCAAAGAAAAAATATAAGAAAACTCAAGTCGTAAAGAGAAAAAAAAGACAAGCCCAATTTTTTCAAATTCATTTTGATTTTTGATATTTTAATTAACGAAAGAATGAAATCTGTTCTCGTCTAAAACGAGACGAAATCTATTTTCGCCTTCGTTTTTGGTTGTTCTCTTCCGTCTTCTTGTTTTCATCCCCTTGCCTTTCATTCTTGATATAGATGTTTTTTCATCCACCACCAAGAAAATTTCGCCATAAAGAATTGATAGATTAAAACTTGAAAATTAAAATTTGAAGGAGGATTAATATACATACCGACTTTCATTAATTAGGTTGAAACCCTTTTCTTGTATTTCCTCTTATTTGATAAAGGGTTTCAAACAACTAGAGGGACAATCTATTTATTGAAAGTCAGCGGGAATTACTATAATTTTTCTTTGTTTTTTGATCTTCCATTGAAAAACAACACAGCAGACACTGCCTGCTTTTTTGTATGTTTAAAAATACATCTGATTAACAATTAACAATCAACAACTAAATAGCCCTTATGGGTTAACGTTAACTCAATAACTCAATAACTTAATAATAATAACCCAATAACTCTTTAATTCGTATATTCGCGATTACTCCTGTTGTTTTTCATTCATAATTTTGGTATTATTCTTCATATATGCTTCGGTTTAATTTTCAAAAAATTAGTCAGGTTCCACGAGGTTTCTTTAAACCAAGAAGAGAAATCAATAACTATTTAGAGAAATTAAGAGAAATTTTAGAGACCAAGAGTTATAATTATCCTGAATCTTTTTTGGTTTTCCCGGAAGAAAAATTTAAATTTCAAAAAATAGAATCAAATTTTAAATTGATTATCCTTGTCGGAATTGGCGGGGCCTCGCAGGGGGCGCAGGCAATTTATAACGCTCTTGAAAATAAACAGAAATTAAAAGAAATTTTATTTTTAGATACCCTCAATCCTCTTCTTTTGAAAAAGATTATCTCAAAAATAAAATTAACAAACTTAAAAAAAAGAGAAGTCGCTATTTGTTTTATCAGTAAATCAGGCGTCACTATTGAATCAATAATTAATTTTTTCACTTTTTGCGACGCTATTAAAAAATATCCGCCAAAAATATTTATTGCGACAGCTGAAAATTCTCCTTTATGGAATTTTGGACAAAAAAAGAATTGGCAAATTTTCCCCCTTCCTAAACAAATAGGGGATAGATATTCAATTTTTGGGGAAACAGGTCTTTTCCTTTTATATCTCTCTGGAATTAAAATAGGAGAATTGCTTTCTGGAGCGAAAATGGCAAATGAGACATGTTTAGCTAATAATCCTTTTAAAAATTTTGCCCTGGCTTCGGCTTTAACAATTTTTTATCATTGGAAAGCAAGAAAAAATTGCTATGTTAATTTTGTTTTTCCGCCAAACCTGGATTTTTTTGGTAGGTGGCATTCTCAATTAATGGCCGAAAGTTTAGGAGAAAACAACAAGGGCATTACTCCCATGACAGCCATTGGAACGAATGATCTTCATTCTTTAGCTCAACTTTATCTTGATGGTCCTCAAGATAAATTATTTAATTTTGTTTTTGTTGAAGATTTAGGTTTAGATTTTTCCGTTTCAGAGCTAGATGACTTTGCTAAAATTTTTCCTGAAACAAGAAATAAAAAAATTTGGCAATTAACCAAAGCTATTTTTAAAGGAACAAAGAAAGTTTATCTTAAAAAGAGAATTCCTTTTACTGAGACAATTTTACCGGAATTAAATGAAAAAAATTTAGGATTCCTTTTTGAGATGAAAATGATTGAGATTATTCTTTTAGCAAAACTAATGAAGGTTTATCCTTTTGACCAACCAGCAGTCGAACTCTACAAAAAAGAAACCCAAAAAATCCTAAAAAATTCTTCTTAAGTGGAAAGTTTTTG
>DYHM01000044.1 GCA_020724125.1 Patescibacteria group bacterium
TTCATCTTTTGGCCGGTAAAATAAAAGAAATTGTTTAAAAATAGAAATTTAAAATGTCTCAAATAACCACCATTAGTTCTAAAAAAATATCAAGAGGAAAAAATTTTTCTTTTAATCCCCGAAGAATTAAGATTAAGATAATTGGCCTTGGCGCCGGCGGCAATTCTATTATTTCCGAAATAGCCAAAACCCTAAAAGGGTTGAGTTTTTTTGCCATTGACTCCGACCCCCGCAGTTTTAAGGGATTATCAAAGAAGATTAAAATTTTTCATCTCGAGCAAGAATTAAGCCAATCCATCCCATTAGAAGAAAAAAAGAAAACCGAATTAAAAGCAGGCGAAAAACCCTCTTTAATCCTTAAAGAAAAAATTAGAAAAATTTTTCAAGACGTTGATTTAATAATTTTAGTTAGTTGTTTGGGGGGACGGATAGGTTCTTATTTTTTGCCAATTTTTAGTCAGGCTTTGAATCAAATGAAAAAACTTTCAATAGGAATTTTTATTCTTCCGTTTAGTTTTGAAGATGAAAGAAAAATTTTTTTGGCTAAAAATAACTTAAAAGAATTTAAAGGAAATTTTTCAGGGGTAGCTATTTTAGAAAATGATAAAATTTTAAAACAAACGGAAAAAAACATTCCCCTTAGAAAATCTTTTTCTTTAATGAATCAGATTTTAGCCAATTATCTTCAAGATTTTATAGAAGTTCTTTCCGGGGCAGGGATTATTAATATTGATTTTGCCGATTTCCAAACTATTTTAAGAGGTAAGGGTCAATTGGTCTATTTTTCCCGAGGGAAAGGTCAGGGAATAAATAAAACAGAAGAAACATTAAAAGAACTTTTAGAAAACTCTCCCTTTGTTTTGCCTTTAAAAATAAAAAAGATATTATTTAATATTAGAGCCGGTTTTGATTTAACCCTAAAAGAGGTTGAAAAAATAGGTCGGGAAATTTATAATTTAAATCCTCAGGCAAAAATTATTTTCGGCGTTTTTCAAGACCGTAAGTTTGAAAAAAAAATAAAAATAACCCTTTTAGGGGTAGGAGATAATTTGATTAAAGAAAGTAAAGAGAAAAAAAACAAGGAAGAGTTGAAAGAAAAAAAACAAAAAAAAGAAATCGGACAAGAAAAAATTAAAATCGAAGACGAGCTTAAAAAGAAAGAAGAAACAAGAGCGATAAAAAAGACATCCCAAAAGCGAAAAAAAATTAAAACCCAGCGACGAAACGGCTTAGAAATAAAAAAAATAGAGAAAAAAAATATAGAAGATAAAATAGAAGATAAAGAAGAAAAAGAAATCAAATGGGAAATCCCTTCTTTTTTAAGGAATATTTAGGATAAAATTGGTTAAAAATAAAATCTGCAAATAAAAAAATATGATTTATGACTTCATTATTATTGGCGGCGGTCCGGCTGGTATCACGGCTGGCATCTATGCGGCAAGAAAAAAAATAAAGGCATTGTTAATTACAAAAGATTTTTTGGGTCAGGTTGGTAAAACAAGTCAGATTGATAATTACCCGGGACTCTTTGGCGTTTCTGGTTCTGAAATGATAAAAATCTTTAAAGAACATTTAAAAAAATTTGAAATTCAAATTCAGGAGGAAGAAAGCGTGATTAAGGTTGAAAAAAAAGATAATAATTTTTTGATAAAAACAAACAAGGAAAAAGAATTTTTGGCGAAAATAGTAATTGTCGCCACAGGTCGCGATCCCCGGCCCTTGGAAGTGCCCGGGGAAAAGGAATTTATTGGCAAGGGTGTTTCTTATTGCTCGGTTTGCGACGCGCCTTTTTTTCGGACTAAAACCGTTGCCGTAATTGGCGGCGGCAATTCCGGTTTTGGGACCGCTTTAGACTTAACAAGATATGCCAAGAAAATTTTTATTTTTGAGAAGTCAAACCGTATTTTGGCTGATGAAATTTCTCAAGAACAGGCCCAAAAAGAAAAAAAAATTGAAATTTTTTTAAATAAAGAAATCAAAAGTATTGGGGGAAAAGATAGGGTTCAATCTTTAATTTATCAGGACTTAAAGACAGAAAAAATTTTTCAAATACCGATAGATGGGGTTTTTATTCAAATTGGCAGTATTCCAGCAACTGGCTTTTTAAAAGGGCTGATTGAATTTAATAAAAACGACGAAGTAGAAGTTGATTTTGAAACTTGCGCTAGTTCTTGTCCTGGTCTTTTTGCGGCTGGCGATGTTAATAATGGTCGCTGGAAACAAATAATTATTGCCGCTGCCGAAGGCAGCCGGGCCAGCTTAGCCGCTTACGAATATTTACAAAAATTATCCTCTTAATCAAATAATGACAAAAATAAAATCACTCGAAGTTAAAGAAATATTAGATTCAAAAGGAGACCCCGCCATAGAGGTGGAATTAAGAACAGATTTTACAAAAGTTTTAGCTTCGGTCCCGAGTGGCATCTCCCAGGGAAAATACGAGGCATTAGAGTTAAGAGATAAAGACGGAAAAGGCGTTTCACGGGCGATTGAAAAACTAAAAAAAACTATTGAGCCGGCTTTAAAAAATAAGGAAATAGCAAACCAGAAGACAATTGATGAACTTTTATTAAAGATTGACGGAACAAAGAACAAATCGTATTTAGGCGCTAATACAATTTTAGCTGTTTCAATAGCAGTTTGTCGAACTATCGCTTTGGTCAAAAAAATTCCTCTCTACCAATATCTTAACGAAATTTATAGAAACTTAGCTCCTATTAGTTCTGATAAAGCCAGTTTTTCAGTAAATTTGCCAAAGCCTTCGTTTAATATGATTGAGGGCGGAAGGCATGGTCAGCCAGGAATAGATTTTCAAGAGTTTATGATAATGCCACAGAAAAATGTCTATAAACAAAACTTAGAAATAGGAATAAAAATTTATCAGAGTTTAAGGGATATTTTAGAAAAAAAATTTGGAGAAAGAAATATTGTTTTAAGTAAAGAATCGGCTTTTTGTCTTCGGGTTTTCCCTTATCAAAATGCAGGGATTAAAAAAATTTCAGAAGCATTTAATCTAATTTTAGAAGCAGCTGAGAAAGGCGGTTTTAAAAATGATATCAAGTTTGCCATAGATGTGGCAGCTTCAGAATTTTATCAAGACGGCAATTATAAATTTGAGGGAAAATACATTTCAAAAGAAGAGTTAATAGAAGTTTATCAGAATTTAGTAAGGCAATATCCAATCGTTTCAATAGAAGATCCGTTTTCAGAAGAGGATTTTGACGGTTTTGCGGAATTAAAAAATAAATTAGGCAATGCCATTATAATTTTCGGAGATGATTTAACCGCTTCTAATATTGAAAGAGTAAAATTAGCAAAGAAAGAAAATGCCTGTAATGGATTGATTTTAAAGCCTAATCAAATTGGGACAGTGACTGAAACATTGCAAGCGGCAAAATTAGCAAAATCATTTGGCTGGAAAATTATGGTGGCGAATAGGGCTGGCGAGACAGAGGATGATTTTATCGCTGATTTGGCTGTTGGCATTGAGGCTGAATTTATAAAATCAGGAGCGCCTTTTGCTAAAGAACGAATGGCAAAGTATAATAGATTATTAAAAATTGAGCGGCGCGCAAAACTTTAGTTCTTTGATATTTTGATTTGATATTTTGATATATTTGATATAATAAAAATGAAAAGATTTGTATAGACCTTTTGCGAAATAAGAAGAAAAATAGTTATTTTATCCTTTATTTATAAGCTTTTTCGGCTATTCTATCCTTCACAAGAAGTAAATTGTCGATTTAGCCTTTATTTAAAAAGAGAAATCACGATTTTCTAAGTTATTTTACAAGACATCTTATGAAAGAACTAAAGTTTTGCACACCGCTTAAAATAATTATAAACAACATCAAATTTTTAAAAAAGATTTTGTTCTTTTTTCGGCTCTGCCCCAAGAAGCCAAAAAATTATTTATAAATTCTTGAGGAGATTTTTCTTCTTCTAAGAATTCAGATAAAACCCACCCAACGCAAAATAAAATGTGATATTCTTCAAAATTTTCTTTTCTTGCTTTAAGGTAAGCAGGATGAAAAACGTTTATCCAAATTGTATTTTCAACCATTCGCGCCAAAGAATCCCCTTCCTTTTCTTCAAAGCCAATATTAAGACCGGGTCCTCTTTTTTTCTCTTCTTTCTTTTTATTCTTAGACTCGGTTTCAATTACTTCCCTTTTTTCTTTTTTTGAAACTTCATTTAATAATCCGACTTTTTCCTCTATTAATTTTACCAGCGACGTTTCTTTTAAAGACAAACTGCCTCCTTTTTTTATTCTCCGAACTCCTAAAAGAGGAATCAATTCGGGAAAATCATCTAAAATATAACTAATAGCTGATTCTATTTCTCTTGTTAAGGGACGGAATTTTTTTATCTTTTCTTCTTTTCCGAGTTCCTCCCCTAATTCTTCTAAGGGAGGAGCAATTGCTTCTTGAATGGCTTTTCGATATTTATAATATTTTTTTAAACTGCTGGCGTTTCTTAAAAAATCCATTTTATTTGTAGTAAGAATTTCCGCCAAGACTGGAATTTCAACCACTCCCCGAATTAAATGAGGTTCTTTTGGCATAATCCCAACCCATTCCCAGCCAGATTTAATTATTTTCCCATAAATTAAAACTGCCAATCCCATGTTTTCATGCAAAATTTGGCGGCCGGATATATTTTCACCATCGCCTGTTTCTTTTACTCCATTAGAAACAAAATCTCTAATAGTGTTTAACTCATCATCTTTAATAAGATATCCAAAACCGCTTATTTTTCTTGACCTTTTATCTGCGCCGACTCTAAAAATTTTAAAAGGCTGGGAAACATCCGATTCGGTTAAAGAAATCTCTTGTTCGTTAATAAAAAATTCCACTCCCTTTTTGTAAATATATCGATAAATCATCTGAAAGAATTGAGGATATAAAAGGGGATAAAAATGGCGATAGATGGTTTTAAAAATAAAATCTTTATTAAGAAGCAAAGAATTTGGCTTAGAAAGATTAATAGTAACGGATGTTCCCCGAGGAAAAGGAATCCTGTTG
>DYHM01000045.1 GCA_020724125.1 Patescibacteria group bacterium
AGCGTCACTTTTAGAAATTCCTCCTTGCCGCTCCTTATTTTGAATTTTGACTTTCAGGAATTTTTTTGACTTTTTCGAGAGCAGTTGTTTTGCGCCGCGCGTCGGCGCGCCAATAGAAAAATTTTATTCAGTGATAATCTCGTAATTTAATACTATTGGTTTTTTATAAGAAAGACCACCTATTGCCACATACCAAGGAACTTGAACAAAAATTTCATCTCCTAAATCCTGGTAAAAAGCATTTGCAGGATATTGACCATTTTGAAATTCTTTATTAACTTCGGAAACAGATACAACAACTTTAATATCTTTTAATTTTCCTATATAAGGTATTTTAACAACGCAAACGCCAACACCAATTTGACCCAATGCCTATCCAGCATTTTCTTTTTCCATTTTGTCAATATATTGAGAATTTTCTACCAATCTATCGCTTCTAAATTGTATTTGGATTTCAACTTCTTTTTTATTCCCAATTTGTTCCTCACTATAACTTTTTATACAACTTATTGGTTTATATTGTTCATTTGACAATATAATTGAAGGATCTCCAAAAAGAATCCAGTTTCTTACTTGGAATAAAATAAAGTCTTTTGTAAATTCGTCAGTATTTACAGGACTTCTCGGCATCGCTACTTTATATTTTTCAGTAACCATAATATATCTATTCTTTAAATCTTTAAGCGCAACGCCAATAGGAATTTTTTGTAAAAATGATTCTTCAATAAATGTTTCTTCAGGATCGATTGCGCCATTAGCAACATGTGTTGAAGCTAAATAATTTAAAGTTCCGCTTTGCAAGAAACTTAAAACCAAAGACGTGTCAATTTGACCGGTAACATCGGTATCTTCATATCTTGCATCCGTAATTTTTGGTTTGCCATTTATTCTGCCCGTTGCGCAAGATTCAGCGATTGAAAGAACAGCATTATGACTTAAATCTAATTTTTTGTTCATGAAAGATCCATAAATCCCATCACTAGAACCTTCTATATATTCACTATTATCTAATTGAATAGAGGAAGGAGTTCCGTGTGCATTTATAACAAAAATGTTGGCATTTTTGATATTGTTCTGAATTCTAGCTAATGTTGCTCTATTTTCGTTATCGCATATACAAAGTCCTCCTCCGCAATTAGTCAAACAATGGTGTTTTATATCTATTCCAAAATCTGGCTCTAAGTTTCTATAAGTGTATTTTGGAGCTACTGCATAAATCTTCATTTTTTGCGGAGGAACGTAATTTAATAATTTATCAACATATTTCTTTAATTCTGTTGTATTTCTTGATGTAATAATTCCAAAAGCAACGTCTAAATAAGGATCGGCATCGATATCTCGTAAAGATACATCAATATTATCTACAAAATCAGGCGTAAGTTCTTCGGGTTTAACAAAAATCGCGGTATAAATTGGTTTTTTACTTTTCAATTCATTCATTACTTCATTAAAGTTTTGAGAATAAGTTAATAATTTTGCATTTTTAATATTTGCAAATTTTTCAGCTTCACTTCTAAAATCGGAGTCGCTATTTACAATCACTATATAGTTTGTTCTTTCAACTGGAATAGGTTCCGGTGCAGATTCTCGATTTTTAAAAAAATAAATACTTACTCCGCCAACAGCAATAACTACTACTAAAATAACAATGATTTTTTTGTTCATATAATTGATTTTATTTGACCAAATCATCAACGCTTATCTCAAGAGCTTTCGCGATTTTCTTGAGGGTATCAAGCATTGGGTTCTGGTTTTTACCAGCTTCAATTTTGATAATTGTATTATTGGCGACATCGACCAATCTCGCCAATTTTTCTTGAGAAAACCTTTGGCTTCCTTTAACTCTCTTAGATTTTTTGTTATGTCTGACATGCTAATATTGTGGTAATAAAATTAAAGTGTTAGTTATATTTTCTTTTAACTACTTTAATACTACACCAAAATTCAAAAAAATGTAAACAGTAATTTCCTGACCGCCGCGTTTCGCTGGCGCGAAATGCGGCGGTCGGTTTCGTTCAAAAAAGATTCTAATTTCGTCAAATAATTGTGCCCCCACCGGGATTCGAACCTGGACTAATAGCTTAAAAGGCTACTACTCTACCATTGAGTTATGGGGGCATTTAAAATTCTACTACCTCGCCGGGTTTAATTTCTCCTTGTTTTATTATTTTTGTTTTATTTTCTTCGGAAACTTCTTTTTTTTCTTGATTTGTTTCTTGTTTATCTTTTTTTTCTTGATCTACTCCTTGTTTTTCTAATTTTTTTTCTTCTTCTCCTTCGGCCAAAGCCTCCTTTAATGCTTTTGTTAATTCTTCCTCATTAAGGGGAATTTCATTTTTTTCTTCCCCTTCTGCTTTTCTTTTAGGCCTGAAAATGACAGGTTGTTTTAAAAGAAGTTCTTCTAATGTTAATCCTTTTATTTCGCTTTCTAATCTTTCTTCCCTTTTTTCCTCTCTTTTTTTTACTTTTTCTATTTCTCCCGCTTTAAATTTTTGACGACAGGGTTTGCAATAAATGGTCTTGCCTATTTCCGGTTTAACGGGAACCTTTGTCCACTTGCCGCAACGATCGCAAATAGCGTCATAAAGTTGAATTGATACTCCTTCTTTTTCTCCCCTTTTTTCTCTTAAAACAAAACTTCCCGCCCATTGAGATATTTCTTTTTCTATTTCTTCTCTGGGAAAACCATATTTCTGTTGAGAGAACCGAATAATTTCATCTTTAAACTCCTCGGTTGGTTTTTCAATTGGCGGCAAGGTATTAGCGTAAAAAGGCTTACCAGCTATGCCGTCAACCATCAATTTTAAATAAATTTGGTATTTTGGTAAATTAACAAAATCCTGAACATCAAAATAAGGAGTAAACTCTTTTTGAATATATTCAGCGTCTTCAGCCCCAATTCTAAAAGAAATCATTGTGCCCACATTGCCAAAAACCGCCTCTTTAACTTCTTCTGCCATTTGTCCGATATATTGATGGGCTAAAACTAAGCTTAGACGATATTTTCTTGCTTCGGACAAGATATTACAGAAAGAAACAGTGGCAAAATTCTGAAACTCGTCCACATACAAGAAGAAATCCTTCCTGTCTTTTTCCGGAATATCTACTCTTGACATTGCCGCTAATTGTAATTTGGTTATTACCAAACCACCTAAAAGCTTGGCAGCGTCTTCGCCAATTTTACCTTTAGAAAGATTTAAAATCAAAATTTTTTCCTCATCCATTATTTTTCTGATATCAATACTGGAACGAACTTGACCAATAAGGTTTCTAATCAGGGGAGCGGAAATAAATTGACCAACTTTGTTTTGGATGGCTGCGGTTGCTTCGGCCGCGTAAGCGGGCGGATACTTACCAAACTCATTTTGCCAAAAAGTTTTAACAATAGGGTCTTTAAGGTCTTTAACAATTTTTTCTCGATACACTGGGTCAGCTAAAATTCGATTTACCCCCAACAGAGTTGAATCAGGCATTTCTAATAAAGCCAAAAGAGTGTTATGGAGAATATATTCCATTCTGGCCGACCAAAGATCGGGCCAAATTTTTTTAAAAACCTCCATTATTCCCGAAGCCACTAAATGTCGGTATTCAAGTTCCACTTTTTCTATGACATTAAAACTAACGGGAAATTCCAAATCCGCGGGATTGAAATAACAAACATCCTGAATTCGTTCTTTGGGAATAAGATTTAAAATATTCTCGGCTGCCTCTCCGTGCGGGTCTATAAAACCAATGCCTCGGCCGGCCCGAATGTCCTGAACTGCCATATTATGCAAAAGTTCGGTTTTACCCATGCCGGTTTTCCCGATAATATACATATGCCGCCGACGGTCGTCGATCTTAATGCCAAATTTCTTTCGTTCATTCCTAAAAAATGTTTCTCCGAAAAAA
The DNA here is from genome assembly GCA_020724125.1 of Patescibacteria group bacterium. GTDB lineage: Bacteria > Patescibacteriota > Minisyncoccia > Minisyncoccales > CG1-02-41-26 > DYHM01. The sequence goes on from DYHM01000045.1 coordinate 3,892, forward strand.
TTGATATCCATATCCAAAGATAATAAAATCAAAAATTGAAAAACTTAACCGGTCCCTTAATAATTGATGAATTTATTTTATCATTTTTTAAACAAATATCAACACATACTGCCCGTTTAAATAAATTGGTTGCGCAATGAACATCTCTTAGTTGATGATAAAAAAATGAACAAATCATTGGGTAATTTTTATACTTTGAGAGATATTTTGGTTAAAAATTATCATCCAATAACAATGCGTTATCTTTTATTGGCTGGTCACTATCGTCAAAAATTAAATTTTACTTTTAAGGGATTGGGTTCGGCAAAAAATAGCCCGGAGAGAATAAAAGAATTTATAAATAAATTAGAAAATCAAAATACAAAATGCAAAATGACAATTCAAAGTTTAAAATTGATTAAAAATTTAATTTTTAAAACAGAAAAAGGGTTTGAAAAGGCAATGGATGATGATTTAAATGCGCCAAAGGTCTTGGCCGTAATTTTTGATTTAATAAGAGAAATAAATAACTTCAAAGAGGTTGACAAGAACTCAACCAAAGAAATTTTAAATCTCTTTTAAAAATTTGATTCTGTTTTAGGGTTAAAACTTTTAGAAACAGAAAAGGTTGAGGTTTGAGAGAGATTTTGGATTTAGCCAGGCAAAGAGAAAAATTTCGCCAAACAAAGCAATGGCAAAAAGCGGACGAAATCAGGCAAAAAATTGAGAAAATGGGATACAAAATAGAAGACACGGAAAAAGGCTTGAAAATTAAAAAAATAAAAAATAATTGAAGATAAAAAATTATGGATAAAAAACTTGACAAGGTTTTAAAATTTACTAAACTCTAAAATAAATTTATGTTTTATCAAATCAGCCAAAAATGTTGCGCTTGTTGTCAAGCTTCTTTAAGAAAAGAGTCTGGTTTTTTGTTTAACTTGTAGCTTGTAGGTTGTAGGTTGTAGGTAAAATAAAGCCGCCTCTTTTCAAAAGAGGTTTTTTGTTTTATTATTAATTAAACTACCCCGCCGACGGAGCGGCAGGGATTTTCCCAGTAATGATTTGTCGCAGATTAAAACAATTTTAGTTGTTTTAAATAATTTTTTTGTTGACGAACA
>DYHM01000046.1 GCA_020724125.1 Patescibacteria group bacterium
AGGTTCAATAGAAATGCCGCATATGGAAATAAAAATACCAAAAATAAATATAAAAAATATGAATAATTTGCCGAAAATTAAAATAAAAAAAGACTTAGAGCAAGAAACAATGATATTTTTAAAGTTTCTAAATCATCCTTATTATCCCCAACACCGAACTCTTATTTTTGGGGTCTTTCCGGAACTGGAATTACAATTAAAAAAATCCAAAAATAAAAAAATGGTAGTTAAAAAATTTATTATTGATTTTCATAAAACACATAAAAATGTGATTAAGAAAATCTTAAAAAAAAGTGAAGCGCTTATTAAGAAAGACAGTTATAAAACGCTTAAATTATTAGCCAATCTTACAGATTATAAATGGCCTCAACCAATAACTTATAAAGCTATTCCAACTATTCTTCCTTTCTCTCCTTTTAGTGATAATATATTTTACTTCTCAATTCTTGGACAAATAAAAAATCAAAATAATAAAAATGTTCTCTATATTGCTGTTCATGAAATATCTCACTTTATTTTTTACAATATTTTAAAAAAAATAGAACGGAAAATAAAATTATCACTAGTACCAGATGATCTTAAAAATTATTTTAAAGAAGCTTTAACTACAATGCTATTGAATCAAAAACCATTGCGTGATGTTTTAAATTTACGTAATTATCAAGGCAACCCAGAAATTCGCGACTTGCAAATAAAAAAACTTGATGGGAACATTGTAAAATTCACTTATTTATTACAAGAATATTATCAAAATAGCCGAGTTAGAAAAAAACCTTTTCGAATTTTTTTACAGGAAATAATAAATATCTTAATACCAATTAGTAAAGAATTTTCAAAAAAACGCGGCATTTGGAACCGTTACGGAAATCAGCTTTATAAAGAACCTAAGATTTTAAAAATATATCAACAACCTATCAAAATAAAAAATGGTAAGATTTAAAGCCTTACCATTTCTGCACGAGTTAATCGCATTCTTCGCAATTAACGTCGCAATCGTAACAATCAGGACAGTAATTTTCCTCTGGGATACCACTGATAGGAATAAGAGGAACTTCACTATCAAGTATTGTTTCAAAGCCTAATTCTGTTTTCATAATTTTCACCTCATTTTAAAATAATTTGATAATTATAAAGTCGCCTCAAAAATCCTTCTAAATCACCATTAACCTTATCATTAAAATCGTTTATTTGATAGATCTGATTTAGACGCAAGTTTTGAAGCAATTCAACAGCGGCAACATTCAAATAACATCGAAAACGTTGCCCGACAAACACCACTGCTCCAAACTCTTCGAGCCGCCATTTTGCCATTGGATTTAACCGAAAAATAGGTGGTAAGGGTAGTAATGTTTTTCTATTAATTTTGCTAAATTCTGAAACAGTATATTCAAGATCTTGTGGCATAACATAAGGATCAATCGTCGTAAAAGAACCATTTCGCATTTTCGCTTCCATACGACATCCCCCACCACACCAAGCTAAAATTTTACAAGAGCGACACTTAAAAGGCAACAAACTTCCATCCCTCCATTCTTTCATACGACTCCATATACTATCAATGTTTTCACTAAAAATATTGCCATAAGAAACATCGAGATGCGAACATGGACGAATTTTGCCATCCGTAGCAACTGTAAAAGTGGTTACACCGGCTGAACAACGACGACCAATAAAAGATTTATAACGCTTAACTTCTTTTATTGCGCAAAGCGGATAACTTTCAAGAACTCCGACTGATATTTGTGCTTGTTCGCCAATAGTATGCAATTCAGCAAGATAATCTCTAAAATCTTGGATATCTAAAGACATCTCGCTAAAATCGCCGCAATTGCCAGGACAGCCAGCGCGCGTAGAACTAAAATGTTTTACGCCAAGCGACTTTACAAATAACGCCGTCTCTTTAAGAAACTGTTTATTCTTTTGAGAAAGCACCATATTTACCGTTGTCGACACTCCAGCTTCTTGAAGAAAACGAATACCTCTTACGGTTTTTCTAAAAGCACCTCTATGTTGAGCTAACTCATCGTGAATTTCCGAAGTGGGACCCATTAATGAAGTAAGAACATTTGTTACTTCTAATTGCTTTAGCCGCTTAGCGTCTTCATTAGTTATCGGAATTAAATTTGAATTAATTCCAGTGGTAATTCCGGTAAATTGTGCTTCTTCTAATGCTCGAAATAAAACGCGTTTATTCAGAAAAGGTTCACCGCCAGTAAAAACAATATGAAATATCCGATAATAAGTTAACTGGTCCATTATTCGATCAATCTTTTCTATAGAAAGATCAGAAAAATTGTTTCCAGTCTTATCATTTTGTCGCCAAAAATTATAGCAATGCATACATTGATTTGTGCATTGAGCTGAAATTTCTACTTGAACCACAAGTGGCGCACTAATTGTCTTATACATCCCACTCACCTCCATGATTTTCTGTTCTTCTCAAAACTGATACTAGCTTTACTTTTCGTTTCAGCCAATATTCAATTTTTTAAGAACAGTTCTTTAATTTTGCCTTAATTTTACTACATCATAACCAAATGTCAATATACCCGCGTTGACAAAAACTAAAAGTTTTACAGGAGGGCGACCCTCCGTAAAATTGTAGAGGGTCGCCCCCTGATTTCTATTATTGAGGTTTAATTTTAATAGAAACAATATTCTCGGGTCAAATTTATTCTTTTCAAATTTGCGGCGCGCCGCGCGCCGCTGCGCGCCGCAAATTTGAACCAGATTTTTAAACCCCACAATTTAAGATTAAGAAATCTATAATAATTTTATCACTGTATCAATCAATATGCCTATTTTATCTATTTCGGTTATTTTTTTTATTTTGTGTTTAACGCAACTTACATTTTTTTTAAATTCCGGGTATCCGTTAATCTTTTTTTGATTGTTTATTATTTTTTTAAAAGAAGGTGAATTGAGTAATATCTCATTTACAATCTCAGAAAGACGCCAGAAATCATCTTCGCTTAATTTTTTCCTTAAATCCTTCCTTTTTTTATTAACGTAATCATAAAAAATAAAATGTAGCAATTCGTGAACAGTTATATAGATTGGGCCAGTTTTATGTTTATAAAAAATCTGGAAAGTTTTATCTTGCAAGAACCGTGGGTTGCAATCGAAAATAGAAATGTATCCTATATATTTTCCTTTCGGCCAAGGATGATTTCTAAAAATTTTACTTATTACTTCAAAAAAAAGCTTCTCTTTTGTTTTCCATTTTTTTCTAAAATTATCAGCGGATCTCTTTAGAATCTTATTGTTCCTCTTATAAAAAAAATCAATGTAGCCGAAAATTGACCTTTTTATTTCGGGATGAATATTTAAAATACCCTTTCCAAAATTAATGCCGCCGGTGGTAAAATCAAGAAATTCTATAACCATTTTTTTATCGAGAGATTTGTTTAATCGAAATTGAATATGAGGATACTCCATAATTTTTAATTTCTATAAAAGTTTACTCTATTTATCTATAAATTTCAATAAATGTATTTAAAAAATGAATTTTTGCAATATAAAAAAGGGGTTTCTTTTTAACCATCAAGAATCGATTCCCCTTTTGCTCTTTTAGTCTTTTTTTACATAAGGAAGTTGACTCAACGACATCATCTGTCTTATTAAATCTCTCACAAGGAAAACAATGACTTTCTGTGAGAAAGAACAAAAGATATTATCGAGATTCCATTTTCACGATCGTGAAAATATGTAAAATCAATAAATCAAACAATTAAAAATTATTGAAGTTCAACCTCAATAAAAACAATTATTCTTTCGATAAAAAATATTCTCGGCTCAAAATTACTTGGTTCAAATTTGCGGCGCGCCGCTGCGCCGCTGCGCGCCGCAAATTTGAACCACGACCAAGCATTGATTAAGTGGGTATGATTGGATGTGTATTAGTTTGTTGACTTTATGTATTGAGTTGACCCAGAATTAAAAAATCTTAAAATAGAACTAAAAATAGAACTAAAAGAATTCAAGGTTCAATAGAAATGCCGCATATGGAAATAAAAATACCAAAAATAAATATAAAATATAATCGCTTAATTGACCCCATTTTTATTTTTTATTGTCAAAATAATCCAGAATTAAAAAAGCGCGGCTGGAATGATTGGCTACCGCCAACAAAAGAAAAAATTCTTAAAAGGGTTGAAGGGTATAAAAAAGAATGGGGGAAATATGAAAAAAAGATATTAACTGGAATTATTCAAGTCCTGGGTTTAGATTTTAAAGACCAGATAATAGATGTTCATATTGTCAGCGGCAATCCGCGGCAAATGAGCAACCCTTTAATTATTAAAAGCGGTTTTTCGCCAGCTGAATTTGTTAATTCATTAACCCATGAATTAATCCATAGATTATTTGTAATAAATGAATTAACAAAAATAGACGGTCAATTAGATGATTTTATCCACTCTATCTCTAAAAACGAATCTGATACCACAAAAAGCCACATTATGGTTTCTGCCGTCCTAAAATATATCTACCTTGATGTTTTAAACGAACCTTTTAGATTAGAACTTAATTTATTGTCTTCCCAAAAACATAGTACAGACGAATACTTACGAGCTTGGAATATAGTAGAAAAATTAGGATACCAGAAAATAATATCTGATTTTAGAGACGTTTTAAAAACAGCTAAAACAGCTTTAGAAAACAGAGATGTTAAATAAAAGATGGGTATATATTTACTATATACCCCTTTGTCTCTGTCTGTAACGAAACGCCTGTAACGAAACGAATTACATATTCTTGCCAGAATCGCCAGCATAATCCTTATTAAGATTGTCACTCTCATAACATTTCATCTCAATCACCTCCATGATTTTCTGTTCTTCTCAAAACTGAAATACTGACTTACTTTTATTCTTTCATTTTAATCAATATTCAATTTTCAAAGAACAGTTTCTTTAAATTTTACCTTAATTTTACTACATCATAACC
>DYHM01000047.1 GCA_020724125.1 Patescibacteria group bacterium
TAGACTACTGAATGATTTGTAGTTCATGATTCGTGATTCATGAAGATTCGTATTATATTCGTGAAGATTCTATAATATCTTTTTTATACGAATTTATACGAATCAACATTAATCAAGAGACAAATCAACGCGAAAAGTAATCATTCAACACTTTTGTTTTTAATAACGACCTTAACGACCTTGAAAAATGTAAAAACATTAAATATACTTTTTATTATAATATGAATTTTAATGGACGCAAAATTATCAAGATTATATTGAGAGAATGTTTCTTTTTTACGCGCGTATAGCTCAGCGGTTAGAGCGTCCGTTTCACATACGGAAGGCCGTTGGTTCAAATCCAACTACGCGCACTTGAAAAATACAGGAAGCTTTTTTGCCTCAAATCCAGATATGTCCATACTGTAACAGAACGATGGGAAATGTAAATTCATTCAGAATGGAGGCAACGGAAGATCAGGTAAAGAAAAATCCGGGATTTTTATTTCAGGATTTAAACCGGGCAAGGAAGAATCTCCATTGGAAGAATCTCCGTATGGAGAAAATGACATCATTAAGGAAGAAAGAATTTCTTCAAGGGTTTTATAATTTTCAGGCATTTCTATATTCAATTTTTTATTGAAATCAAAAAATTTTACATCTATTAAAACACTTAATTTCCCTTCCAACTTTTTCTCTGTTTTGGATATCGGAAGCAGGTTTGCCGGTCCTAATTTAGTCAAATCAAATTCTTTTTCAAATTTTATCCTTCTTGCCCAAAGGTCTTTTTCAAGCCAAAAATCGACTTCCAGGGGTGAAATTTTTTGCCAGACCTCATTAAAATTTTCTTCAAAATCTTTCAGGACTATTTCTATGTCTTTTTTCTCAGTAGCTTCCTTTGTGTATTTCCCGACAATTTTTAGAAGTTCAGGAACCACCTTTTTTGTTGTTTCTTTTTTGAGAAAAGTTGAATAATGAATAGTTTTTACTCCATCAATTATTTCTGAATTTCTTTTTTTAATCTCAAAAAATTCTTTATTTTTTATTAACTCCTTCATTTCTGCGATCAGGGCTTCGTTTTCGGCTGGCGATATTCCCGATTTGCCCGCTTTTTCCTTTAATTCCTTTAAATCAATTTTTACCCAGTGATCTTTAATTTCCTCTAAAATTTCCTTAGAGAAAAATGGCAAGAAAGAAGGTAAACTGGTTAATTTTAAATAAAAAATATCTCCTGAGGTTTTTACTTCGGCTTCACTTTGAATTTTTATTGATTGAGCCGCTATTTCAATTTTTAGAGAAGAATCTGTTTTAATGTTTTTGGAATCAGATTGATCAACAACGCCTATTAAATCTAAAGAAAATCCTTCTTCTTTTTCTGTTGTTACTTCAATTTTTTCTTCAAAGCTATAAGTTTTAGTTTGAAAAGTATGTTCTAAGGCATTTTCAATTATTTGTTTTTTAACTCCCCCAAAAGGATTCCAAGATGGATTCCAGATTTGAGCGGCTAACAATATCACTCCTCCCGCCAAAACTATTGTTAAACCAGTGATTAAATAAGAAATTTTAAGATTTGGACTCATATTACTTAAGTTTAGTTAAAAAAAACTTTTTCGACTTTTGATTTTTTACTTGGTTTTAATAAGATTGAATTATTCAATTTCTAAAGAAAATGGTTGGATCCTTATTTTTACCCTTTTCCCTCTTTTTAGTTTATCACTTAAAATCGCTTGAGTCAATAAGTTTTCCACATTGTCTTGAATAACTCTTTTCATTTCCCGAGCGCCAAACTCCGGCGAATAACTTAATTTAACAATTTCTTTTTTAAGGTCAGACGTAATTTCAAAAGCGATTCCCTTATCGCGCAAACCTTCGGCTAATTTTTGCAACATCAATTGACAAATCAATAAAAGATTTTGTTCGGTTAATGGTTTAAAAACAACAACGCCGTCAAAGCGATTAATAAACTCTGGCCGAAAAATTCTTTCTCTCAAAAGATAATCTAAAAGGTCTTTTTTAATTAAATCCATTTTTTTGTCTTGAATAATATCTTGTCTGATAATTTCGGCGCCGGCATTGCTTGTGGCAATAATGATAATATTTTTAAAATCTATTTTTCGACCCCAGCCGTCGGTTATCCATCCTTCATCTAAAATCTGAAGAAACAAGTTTAAAATATTAGGGTGAGATTTTTCTAATTCATCAAGCAAAAGCAAGGAAAAGGGATTTTCCCGGACTGGCGTTGTTAAGAGTCCTTCAATTCCTCCGGCGCCGAGCAATCTTTTAATATCCCCAACTTCTTGAAATTCGGACATATCTAACCGAATCATTCTTTTTTCTGAACCAAAGTAAAGAGCGGCCAAGGCCTTGGCGGTCTCGGTTTTGCCGACGCCAGTTGGACCTAAAAACAAAAAACTTCCAATAGGACCTGATTTGAATTCAATGCCTGCCTTAGCCCTTCTTAATGCCTGACTGACATATTGAACCGCTTCTTCTTGATTAATGATTCGCTGGTGAAGTAATTGTTCTAAATTCAAAAGAACTTCTTTTTCTTTTTTTTCTAAATCCAAAAGAGGTATTTTTATTTTTTCGGAAACCACCTCGCGAATATGTTCGGTTAATAAAATATTCCCTTTTTTAGAGACCGATAACCAGCTTAAACATTCATCTAAAAGACGAACCGCTTTCTCGGGAAAAGGAATATCGCTGAAATATCGGCTGCTTAATTTTAAAATCTCTCTCAGGGCTTTATAATTCACAAATTTTTTATACTTTTTTTCAAAAAAGGGAATAAAGTTTTCTAAAAGTTTTAAGGTTTCCTTTTCGGAAATTTCTGAAACTTTTACTTTTTCAAAAAGATTTAAAATAGAAGAGTTTTTTTCCAAAATAGTGTGCAGTCCCGAATAAGTAGTTAAGGCAATAATTTGAAAATCAGGCAAGGGTAAATAACGACCAAGGACGCCGGAAATATCCATAGAACCGGGAGTGACGCTCTCTTTTAAAAAATTATGAATCTCTTCAATAACCAAAATAATATTTCCCGCCTTAACGCACTCTTGAAAACATTTTTCTAAAAGCGTCTCTATTTCTTCCACGGAGCCGGCTTCGATAATAAGTTGACCAATATCAAAGTCCAAAACTCTTTTATAATTTATTTTAGAAGAACCCTTCCCTAAAAACGCCTCCTGGGCAATGGCCTTAATAATGCTTTTTCGACCTGTTCCCGACTCTCCAACCAATAAAACATTATTAATTTCTTCTTTTTCTAAAATTCTTTTTGTTTGAGCGATTTCTTCTTGATGACCAACGATTTCCACAAATCCTTTTTTGCCGACTACTTCCCTTAAATCAAGAGTATAACGGTCTAAAATTATACTATAACCAGACGTCCAATCTTTGGCGATCGACCCTCTTTTAAGCAGGTTTTCATAATCCCAAAATTTTTTATCCTGAAAAACTTTTATTTCCACTCTTTCATACCAATCAATTAGATTTTCAATATCTTCTTTTCTTAAATTATTTAAAACTAAATATTCTTCAAAAAACGGAGAAAATTTTAATAAGGCAATAAAAATATCTCCGATGCCAATTGTTTCTTTTTTTCTTTGGCAAGCAGTTTGACCGACTTGAAAAATTAGTTTTTCAATATCCTCTTCGGTTTTTCTTTTTTCTTTTTTCTTTTTTTTACTTTCTTCTTTTTTCTGTTCAAATTTTCTTTTTAATTCATTCTTAATGGCTATTGACGACAATCCAGTCCGTGAAAAAACAAAATCAATTTCTGGCAAACCTGAATTGCAAAGAAAATAAAGCAAAAGTTCAATTAAAGATAAATTTCTAAATTTTCTTTTTTTAGTTTCTTTTAAAACTTTCGCCAAAATTTCAGCGGCTTGAAAATCCAAAAAAAGGGCTAAATTAAAATTTGGTTTATTGATTATCGCTTCGGAAAGCGGCAGTTTGATTGTTGGTTTTTTAATCTTTGTTTCAAAGAAAAGAGAAATTTCTAAAAATAAAATCCCCAATCCTAAACTTAATAATCCGCCGGCTAAAAATAATCCTAACCCTTTTGGGGTTGCGTCTTTTTCAAATATCAAAAAAAGACAACCTAAAACTAAAAGAAAAGCAATGAAAAAAAATAAATTTCTTAAAAAAGGAGCAAGCCCAAACAAGGGATTCTTTTTTAATTTTAGGGCTTGATAAATTGGAGCAGATTGAAGATGAAACATAATGACTAAAAATTTCTAATTTCTAATTTCTAATGTCTAATCAAACCCCAAACCCCAATAACCAAAACCAAAACTCGTCTGTTTTGAATTTCGAATTTAGAATTTTGAATTTCTGAATTTTTAAAAATTAAAAATTAGAAATTATTCGATTTTTGATATTTTCATTTTAAATTTTCTACCGATCTCGCTATTGACGAAATTTATAAAAGGTGTATAATGAAGGCATTAATTCAAGAGGACCCAAAAAAATAGAAATACTTGTATAAATTTATCATTTTAGAGAGAAATAGCAATGATTGTGTTAATTTCTAATCAACTTCTAATTCTTAATTCTAATTTTGAATGAATTTTTAATGATTTAATTTTGAAACTAAATTTCAAAAATTCAAAATTCGAAATTCATTCGAAGTTCAAAATTCGAAATTCAAAATTCAAAATAACGATTAATTTTTAATGATTTAATTTTTCCAAATAGAAAAATAGTTTCAAAAATATGCCAATGTCAACCCGAGATAGCGGGATTATAGAGAGTTCGAACTTCCCCATTGGCGCCAGTTCTTTGATAAAAAAATAAATATAGAAAGTTGTTCCCCTAACAACTAAAAAAATTAGGGAGGAGGAAAAAAATGGAAAAAAATAATAAAGCAGGG
>DYHM01000048.1 GCA_020724125.1 Patescibacteria group bacterium
TATTTTTCATCTGCTAATTTTTTCTTTTGATGGGCTTGCTTTACTATATTTTCAATTTCTTTTTGTGTTTTATCTGATACCCGCGGCATAGGAATTAAGGCAACATCTTTAGAATACAAATGCGTTTGGCCAGTTGAGCCACGAGCAAATCGCTCCAATTGATAACGGCCATGCGAGGATCGTAAGTAAGTAAATAGAGAGTAAGGATTTATATTTTCTGCCCTGACAATCATTACTTCTGCCGTAACAACACACTTAATACCATTTTCAAAAATTCCAACTCGGCCTATTGTCCCTTCGCCAGTAGCAGTTATTAAAATATCTCCGGTTTTTGGCTGTACAAATTCTGAGTAATTACTGTGTGGGACAAAATCCGTATCTTTGAGTTGTAAAAAATAGTTGCTAACATTTTTTAGTTTGATAACTGGCACCCCAGTTTTGAAATACAATTCTCTGGGTGGCGTTTTTGGTCTGGGAAATTTACAGAGATCGCCAAGATTTTTATATTGTTGATGTAATTCTTTGGTGGTGCCAAGACGGCTAACGTAAAAATTAGCGTCTATTCTGTCTATCAAAGATTTAAATTTTGTTTCGGCTAAATGCATAATTAAAAACCTAAATCGTGTTTTTGTTTAAATTTCTCAAACGCCTCAATTATTTCAGGAATATCGGTATCTAAAATCCTGTTGTCGGCTTCATCTCTAAGATATTCTCCATTTTCATCTCGTTTATAAATTGGTGGCGCTGTTTTTGTTGTTAAGTCATAGCCGATTTTCTCAACAATTGCCATAAAAATCGAATAATCTTTTTTGTTTAGTTTTTCGGCATTTTCCTTACTTAACTTCTGTAAGAATAAAACACTTGGCTGGGGATTTGCGCCGGCTGACATAAAAGTACCAACTGGTAAAGAAACTACAGCTAAAATGCGTGAATGTTGTTTAATAAATTCTCTGACATATTCAAGAGAGGAATTGTTTAAAGTTCCGTTTGGTAAAACAATTGCCATTCTTCCCCTTTCATCTAATAGTTGAAGACTTCTTTCAATAAATAAAATTTCTGGAATTTGTCCGTCTAAAATTTTATTTGTTTTTGTCCATCTGCCGTCCTTTTCTTTTTTCCACTTATAACCAAGCTCAAAATTTTGAAGAATCCTTTTGTCGGTAACTTTGCCTTTTGAGCCAAAAGGAGGATTTGTCATTAAAATCTTAAAATTACCTTCATTTGGTCTCAATGCCCGAGAAACGCCGGCTTTTTCAGCAATTCTGACTAACTCGCTAAAGTCCAAGAGGCTGTTTGCGCAAAATATCCCAGAGTGTCCGTCGTCATACAAGACCATGTGCATTTTAGCTACTTTAGCTAAATCGGGATTTATATCTATTCCAGAAATGTAAGCGTGGGCGTATTCTTTCAAAAAATCAGTGGTTTTTGTTCTTAATTCTGGCCTTTCTTTTATAAATTTTTCTTTAATATAATTCATTCCAGATACTAAAAATCCTCCGGAGCCGCAAGCCGGATCAATAAATTTCTCGTTGTCTTTCGGGTCAAGTATATTCACGCATAAATCCACTACTGGGTGCGGAGTAAAAAATTCTCCTCGCTCTCCTCTTTGATGAGCATAAACAAAAGTTTGAAAAGCTGTTCCTTTTACATCTGCCGAAGTATTGATAAGGCTATATTTTTGAAGCTGACTAACAACAAAAGCAATAGTAAGTGGTTTTAGATTTAATCTTTCATTTGGATCAAAAACATCTGGATATTGACTTTTTACTCTTTCAAAAAGACTAACAATTCTATCAACAAAACCATTTTCCTTTCCTTCTTCCAGTTCGTCTAATTCCTTATCAGTAATTCTAAATTCGCATTTCTGCGCTAATGCTTTCTCGTCAGCCATCTTAATAAAAATTAACTTTAACATTTCATTAAAAACTTTTTCCTTGAGAAGTCCTTCGTTAGCGTAAATATGATTGTGGATTGTCTCAAATACCGTTCTTAATTCTACGGCTGGCTTGAGGTCTTTCTTTTGATAAAGTCCTACACCTTCAAGGGTTTCTCCTTTTTTTGGGATGTCTGGTATTTCTCTAAAAAATGGTGCTCGCTTAAGGTGTTGAAGATAGACAATATCTTTCCCATTAAACCAAACACCAAATTCGGCATTGGTGGGAGAAAGGTAAGACTTTAGTTGGTCAATACCATCTTTTCTTTCTTTGCGTTTTGTTTCTACAACAATGTAAAGATTGTCTAAAATTTTCTTTTCGTCTCTAAATACTGAAATATCACTTGGGCCAATCCTCTTACTTCCTTTCTGAATTGGAAATTCAATCTCAATCTGGTTTTTGGAATAGCCGTATTCTTCAACCAATCTTTTTTCTAAAATTTGTCTTGGTCCTTCTTCTGGTCTGTTTTTAAGCCACCGTCCAGTAATAAAATCCCTGATATATCCCTTCTTTTCTTCTGGCTCGGCTTTAATCTGATCTTTTTTAGGTTTGTAGTTTGCTTTACTCATAATGTCTCTTTGTAAGATTGTTTTACTAAATAAAACAAATAATCAATATCAGTTTCTTTATTGATTTTAACTAATCCTTTATAGCCCCACCCAAAAGAAGTCACATCTCTAACTAATTTTCTTGAATCATTATATTCCGGTTCACGCAAAAGTAAATTTATAGAGTTTTTTCTAAATTCAAAACGAGCAAAACTTTTTGTTGTTTTATAAGTAATACCGCTTTTTTGTTCTAGTTTTTCTTGAATATTGGAGAGTTCTAAAATTTTTTCTCTTATCTCATTGAATTTCTTCTGTAAATCTTTAGATGTTTTATTAAGATGATAATTTAAATTATATTTCGCATAATCTATCTTTGTTATCCTTCTGCCTTTTTTGTCGCTTGCTTGTGAACTACCTTCAATATTTACTCCAAAAATTCCATCTTCATACAAAGTATATGTCCATAACTCTATATTTTCTGACATTCTGTTGATAGCATATTTATCATAACGATTGAACGATGAAGCGATTAAAATAAGTCTTGGTTGACTCCAATCTATCTTAATTTTCTTACCTAATTTCTTTTCTATGATAATTTGAAAATCGCCCTTATGGTCAGCTAGCCAATCAAGATAAAATAGTCCTTGATTGATAACATTATCTTTTTCGCCCCATTTGTATTCAATAATAACTGGCGAATTATTTTCATCTAATCCCAAGGTATCAATTCTGCCACCGTACTTTTCTCCAGTAGAAAATTCGGAATGAATAAATTTAACTCCAAAAATTTCTTCTAAATTATTTTCAACTAAGTTTTGCAATTCTCTTTCACTTCTGAAGTTAGAAGCTTTTAACTGTTTTATTTTGTTGTTCTCGGTTTTAAAAATTGGCATAATTTTTTAAATTAAATTTTTCTCTTTAAAACTTAAAAATCCATTTTTAACAACAATAATATGATCAACTATCTCAATACCCAATATTTTACCTACTTCTGTTAGTCGTTTTGTTATTTCTAAATCGTCTTCCGATGGTTCCGGGTCGCCTGACGGGTGATTATGCGCTAAAATAATTTGTGCGGCTAAGTTTCTGACTGCTGGTTCAAATACTTCTCTTGGGTGGACTAAATTAGCATTAAGCGAGCCAACGGAAATAATCTCTCTTTTAATTTCTTGATTTCTGCTATCAAGATAGAAAATAACAAAGTGTTCTTTTTTGTGGTCTCGTAAATCTTTTAATTCTTCCCATACCTCTTTTGGCTTTAAATAAATTTCTGCTTTTTTGTCTTTGAGCAGTCTTTTACCAAGCTCAAAGCAAGCAACAATCTCACAGGCTTTGGCTGGGCCTAAGCCCGGATAATTTTTTAAATCAGCAAAGGTTAAATTTGGCAGTTCATTAGCGCTAAATCTTTTTAGGATTTTATTTGATAACTCAACCACATTTTCTTCTTTTGTTCCTGACCTCAAAAGAATAGCTAAAAGTTCAGAATTAGAAAGTTTTTCTGGACCATACTGCATTAGCTTTTCTCTAGGTCTTTCAACTTTTGGCAATTCTTTAATTGTCTTTTTTACTTTGGTTTGTATAGTCATTTTCTCATTAAATCATCAATACGGACGCCTAAAGCGTCAG
This sequence comes from Patescibacteria group bacterium, assembly GCA_020724125.1. Taxonomy (GTDB): domain Bacteria; phylum Patescibacteriota; class Minisyncoccia; order Minisyncoccales; family CG1-02-41-26; genus DYHM01. Next base: position 4,109 of record DYHM01000048.1, read on the forward strand.
CTATTTTTTTGACGGTTTCAATTCTTGGATCGGGCGTGGCCCCTGACTCAATTTTTGTGATTGTGTGTAAAGTAATAGCGGCAAGTTTTGACAACTTGTCTTGAGATATACCCAGTTTTGCTCGGTATTTTTTAATGTTTTTTGCGATAGTTGACATTTCTTTTGACATTGTAATATAATTTTACTATAATAACTTTACAGATACCATTCTAATTTGCTATTATTAGTATATGAAATTTTTAATAGAAAGTCAAACGAAATTAGGGAGTTCCTTATTGTTGCCCGCGCACGGGAAGGGCGGGGCAAGGGCAACCATAAGTAATAATAGCCCGTCGCCTTCTGAAAAATTTTTGGCGAAGCCAAAGAGCAGGCGGGCAAAAAGAAAAGTGGGTCTAAGTGTCATCCCCACCAATGAATTTTTGCCCGCCTGCCTGCCCTGCGAAGCAGGGC
>DYHM01000049.1 GCA_020724125.1 Patescibacteria group bacterium
CAAAATCTCAAAAATTTTTTAAAATTTGGTCTTATATTATTTTTGATAATTATCGAAAAATAAACAGAACAACATTTATTAATTATTTTTTTTCTATTTCTTTTTTTATTCTTTCAATAAATTTATCTACCCTTATTGTTCCCTCGTCGCCCTTGCGAGACCGGACCGCAACCGATTTGGTTTTTATTTCTTTGTCGCCAACCACCAATAAATAAGGAATTTTCTGGATTTCGCCTTCTCTAATTTTTTTTGAAACAGTTTCATTCTCGTTTTTAATTTTAGTCCGTAAGTTGCAAGTTGTAAGTTGTAAGTTAATTTTATTAGCATATTTATTGTGTTTTTCGCTAACTGGAATTACCCAAATTTGTTCAGTGGCTAACCATAAAGGCAAAGCGCCGGCATAATGTTCCAATAAAACCCCGATAAATCTTTCAATTGAACCAAGTAAGGCCCGATGAATCATAAGTGGTCTTTGTTTTTCTCCTTTTTGATTAATATAAGTCATTTTAAAACGTTCGGGTAAATTGAAATCAACTTGAATTGTGGCGCACTGCCAGTCCCGACCCAAAGAATCTTTAATTTTAATATCAATCTTTGGACCATAAAAAACTCCGCCCCCGGAATCAATTTGATATTTTAATTTTAACTTTCCTAAAACATATTTTAGAGAATCAATAGATTCTTTCCATTCTTTCAAGGCGCCGGCGTATTTTTCGGGCCGAGTGGAAAGATAAATATCGTAATTTTTAAAACCAAAAGTTTTTAATATCTTTAATCCGGATTTTAAAAGCTTAGTTAATTCTTCTGATAATTGTTCGGGCATGCAAACAATGTGAGCGTCATCTTGGGTGAAACCACGAACCCTGGTTAGTCCGTGCAAAACGCCTGATTTTTCGTAACGATAAACCGTTCCCAATTCGGCTAAATATAAGGGAAGTTCTTTATAACTTCTAATTTTTGATTGATAAATTTTTACATGAAAAGGGCAATTCATTGGTTTTAAAATATATTCTTCTTCCTCAATTTTAATGGGAGTGTACATATTTTCTCGGTAAAGCTCCCAGTGCCCGGAAGTTTTCCATAAATCCAATTTTCCAATATGAGGAGTAATAAGCCATTGATAACCTTGAATTGTTAATTCCCGGTATAAATAATTTTCAATTATTTTTCTTAAAATTACTCCTTTTGGCATCCATAAGGGCAATCCCGTCCCAACTTCTTCATCAAACATAAATAATTCTAATTTTTGACCCAAAACACGATGGTCTCTTTTTTCCGCTTCTTGTTGAATTTTTAAATAATCTTCCAATTCATTTTTTGTCTCAAACGCTAATCCATAAATTCTGGTTAACATTGGATTTTTTTCGTCGCCTTTCCAATAAGCGCCGGCGAGTTTTGTTAATTTAAAAGCATCAATGATTTCTTTTGTTTGCCCTGAATATAATTGAAGGGTTGATTTAATATGAGGACCCCTGCATAAATCAATAAATTCTCCGCTTTGATAAATTGTCGGAGAGCGACCCTCCGCCAATTCTTCTATTAGTTCTAATTTATAGGGTTGATTTTTAAATAATTTCTTTGCTTCGTTTTTTGAAATAATTTTTTTCTCAAACTTGATATTTTGTTTTATTAATTCCTTCATCTTTTTTTCAATTTTAAACAAATCGTCTGGAGTTAATTTTTGATTTTTGATTTCCATTTTTGATATTTGATTTTTGATTTTTGATTTTATGATTTTGATGAAATCAAAATCATAATAAAATCCGTTTTCAATCCCTGGTCCAACGCCGAACCGAACTCCGGGATAGAGTTCTTGAACCGCATAAGCCAAAATATGAGCCAGCGAATGTCGAATTGTTTCAATTTTTGCCATAAAATTTTTATTTAGCGCGCTTAATTTTAAAAATGGCAAAATGGTTTAAATTCATTGCGCTTTAAAAATAAAAGAATTTAGTTATAATAAATTTCAAGGGAGATGATTGCATAATCTCTATAATTTAAATTCTAATGGTATTTTAATTGATTTTGTCTTTATTAACAAGTTTACGATTTGACCCTCGTAAAATAACAATATATTCTAAACAATAGTTTTTTAATTTTTAATCATAAATTCTAAATTTAAAAAATTAAAAAATTCTGAAAAATGACATTTAATCAATCGCTAAGAATTTTAATGATTGGTTTTGAGTGGCCGCCTTTTAATAGCGGCGGTTTGGGTGTTGCTTGTGAAGGATTGGTTAAGGGTTTAGCTGAACAAGGAGTAAGGGTTGTTTTTGTTTTGCCTAAAAAACTTGATTGTCAATCCTCTTTTTGCAAACTCATTTTTGCCGATGAATCTCTAAAAATTAAAGGTATAAATTCTCCTCTCTCTCCTTATCTTACCTCAAAATCGTATGGCTGTTTAATTCAGGACAATGGAAAACAAAATATCTATGGTTCCGATTTATTTAAAGAGGTGGCAAGATACGCCAAGGTAGTTTCAAAAATAGCTCGTTCGGAAGTTTTTGATATTATTCATTGTCATGATTGGTTAAGTTTCCCGGCCGGTTTAGAGGTTAAAAAAATTTCAAGCAAACCATTAATAGCTCATCTTCACGCAACAGAGTTTGACCGAACAGGCGGCTACCATCTTAATTCCCATATTTATGAAATAGAAAAACAAGGACTAGAAAAAGCAGAACTGGTTATCGCTAATAGTAATTTTACTAAAAATAAAGCCATTCAACACTATGGAATAAATTCCGAAAAAATAAGGGTGGTTTATAACGCAGTAGAAGAAAATTATTTTTCAAAATTCAATAAAGATTTATTTGGATTGAAATCAACTAACAAAAAAATAGTTCTTTTTGTCGGTCGAATAACCTTGCAAAAAGGACCTGATTATTTTATAAAAGCGGCTAAAAAAGTTTTAGAGCGAAATTCCGATGTTGTCTTTGTTATTGCCGGCTCTGGGGATATGGAAGTCCAAATCATAGAACAAGCAACTCAATTGGGTATAGCTGACAAAATTTTATTTGCCGGTTTTCTTAGGGACAATGACTTGGCTAAAGCATATCAAATGGCGGATTTATATGTTTTACCCTCGGTCTCCGAGCCTTTTGGCATAACGCCATTGGAGGCATTAGTCAATGAAACGCCGGTTTTAATATCAAAACAATCAGGTATTTCCGAAGTTCTTTCTCATTGCTTAAAAGTGGATTTCTGGGATATCAATGAAATGGCTAATAAGATATTGGCTGTTTTGGAACACCCGGAGCTTTATCGGGCGCTTAAAGAAAACGGTCATCAAGAGGTAAAAAAATTCAGTTGGCGGAACTCGGCCCGCGAATGCGTCAAATCTTATTATGATGTTCTAAAATAAAATTTATATTTGTTTTTGTTTATTTATTTTTTCCCATCTTTTCTTTTTTTCTTTTTGAGGAACATCGTTTTTCATTTTAAAAGCAAATGTTCCCGGCCGCGAAGAATATTGAGCGGTATAGATATTTTTAAATTTAACCTTTTTGCAGATTTTTAGGGTATTTTGAAACTGTTTTTCTGTTTCTCCCGGAAAGCCGACTATAATGTCGGTGGAAATTTCAACGCCTGAAATCTTTTTTCTGATTTTCTCAATCAATTTTAGATAATTTTCAATCGTGTAACCGCGATTCATTTTTTTTAAAATTTCATTGTCGCCAGATTGAAGGGGTAAATGAATTTCTTTTTTAATTTTTTCTGATTTAACAATCATCTCAATCAATTCATCGGAAAAATCCTTGGGATGAGAGGTAAAAAAACCAATTTGAAAATCTCCGGGAATATCATTTATCATTTTCAATAATTTAGGAAAGTTTATTGTTATGGTTTTTGAATTTGAATTTTGGAATTTGTTTGAAAATTGGAAATTACGAATTGGAAATTTTGATATATAACTATTAACATTCTGACCCAATAAAATAATTTCTTTATATCCTTCTTTAATTAAATTTTTTACTTCCCTCAAAATTTTTTCCACTGGAAAACAAATTTCTCTCCCCCGGGTATAAGGAACAACGCAATAAGAACAAAAATTATTACAACCAGTCATTATGGGAAGATAAACCTGACTATTGTGTTGAGAATTTGACTGGATTTTAGATTCTGTTTTTGTCGGAATTTTAACCTTTATTTTTTTAAGCCAATTCGTTAAATCTTCGGCGTTAAAGATAAAATCAAATTTTTCAGCAAACTTTTCTTTATCTTTGGCGAGGATACATCCGGTTAAAATGGTTTTGAGTTTTGAGTTTTGAGTTTTGAGTTTTTTAAGTTGGGGAATCAATCCAAGAATTCGGTCAACCGCTGATTGTCTTACCGAACACATATTAACCACAACTAAATCAGCCCGAGCCGCTTCCGGGGCTGGCCGACATCCTCTTTTTTCTAAAAGCGCCGCAATTTGTTCCGAGTCCGATTTATTCATTTGGCATCCATAGGTAAAAATAAAATATTTCATAAAATTTAATGGTTATATGCAAGATGAAAGTTGACAGTTA
>DYHM01000050.1 GCA_020724125.1 Patescibacteria group bacterium
ATTGCCGGCAGCGTCAATAACAAAAGGAGTAGTATCCGATGCCTCGTCTTCAACTAAAAATGATTTGCCAGTTCCAAGATTAGTAATCTTAAAAGCGTCCGCAGTGGCTGAAACAGTGTTTATTAAAGAAGCAATTGTTCCGGTTCCAGATTGAGAAACAGTTAAAATAGTTGAAGCGGAAGAAGAAGCGGTTAAACTAGTAAAAGTGCCAGTGTTGGGAGTGGTGGCGCCAATAGCGCCAGGATTCGCCCAGGTATAACCTTCTAATTTCCCTGCTTCAAAGGCGGCTGGAATCGCTCCTAAAACCTTTCGAGGTCTCATTTCTGAATCAGCGCCAACAGTTACTCCTAAGTAAAGAGTTTGGTTAAAGTTAATTCCAGTTAAACTTGAAATCGTTCCAAGCATTACTGAAAAAAGTCCGGACTTAACATAAATCCGATTAGTTATAGTATCACTAACTGCCCAAAGGGAGAAAGGATCATAAATACAGATATAACCTCCGGTACCAGCAGTGTTTACTGATTCAATTACCGCTGATTCTTTTTTAGTGTTATTCCAAAGATACTGACCAGCGGCTAAGGTAGTTTCGTTAGTATTAGTAGCGTATTCCATTTTATCTATTCCAAGCGCGCAACCATCATTAGTGGAAGTAGCGATAGTATCGGTAAACAAATTTGCATTTATCCAAGATTCGGTCCAAATCGCAGTTCCTCCGCCACCAACAGTATATAATTTAAAAACCATATCATAAGAACCATCAACAACTGAAACGCCAGTAGAACCAGTAAGTTTTCCCTGATAATTCATTTTGGGATTGAACGCGGAATTAGCAATGCCAAAACAAACGAATAAAACTACAATTAGCGCAATTAGACTATATGATAATTCAAATTTGAAATTCATAAAATAAGTTTTAAAATCCTAAATTCAAAACTCTAAATCTTTACCCGGCTAAATTTTCAAAGAAAACTTGGCCGGGCGAGCAAATTCAAAGTTCTAAATTCCAAATTCAAAACAGACGAGTCTTGGTCATTGGGATTTGGGATTTCGGATTTGTTTAGAATTTCGGATTTAGGATTTTGAATTTTTCCCTCGGAATTCATTGAAAATTGGTCATTGAAAATTTTTATTTTTCAATTCTTCTCTTAAATTTTATCAAATAACTTTCTTATTAAAAGAACGTAATTTTTAATTTTGCCGTAAATAAGTTGCGCCACTTCTTCTTTATAAGTATGCGATGTTTCATTCCTTCTATCAGTCATTTCCAGGAACTTTACTATTTCTTCTTCGTCTAAAAGTCCCAAGGAAAAAATTTCTCTAAAACAGGTTTTTGGAGAATTACAGATAATACCTTCTTTTTCTTTAAGATATTCTTTTAAAAACTTCCATAATGCCTCAAAGGTATATTCAAACCGCTGGATAGCGGCGTCCCTAATAACAACCGAAAAAGGTTCCTCGCTAATCTCTTCAAGCGTTTCTAATGCTTTCAGGACGTCTTTATGTTTTAAATTTAATCTTTCCATGTGATTGTTTCTTTTAAGGCTTCGTTTTTAAAATCTTTTGATGTTTCATTAAAATTTACTATCTCCACCTTATAAGGAATGTTTGAGTTTTCTATCATTTCTTTTAAGAAAGTAATTTTTTTTTCATTAAACTCTTTATAGGGAATTAAACCGATGTCCACGTCAGAAAAAGATTGATTCTTCTTTCTGGCTCGAGACCCAAAAAGAACTATTTTAACCTGCTCATTTTTCAAAAAATCAACTACAAATTTTTTTAATTCAGAAAGATGATTTTTCATTATTTTATTTTAACACCGGAAATTTTTTACACAAACGCTTTATAGTTTTAATTTAAAATGCAAATATCAAAAATTAAAATGACAATGTAAAATGTTAAAATTATTTCTTGCCCTTCAGGGTTAGAATGCTGGAAGCCAAAATGTTGGCAATTTCAATTAACTCTTTTAATAACCAATTTAGTTCTTCTTGATTTCCATTGCCAGTATCTCTTAATAGCGTCAACAAATCTTAGATTCGTTGGCTGATTTTAGGAAATGGGTAAAAAAGTTAATAAAATCTTTTTTACTGCTTGCCGAATTGGCTTCAATATAATTTGCTAAAATACTTGTTCCGCTTCCTAAAAGTTGTTTTCCTAAAACATTAGAAACAGAATCCCGGGAAAGTTTATCAATAAATTCAATCAATTTTAAAACCCAATTATAAAGTCGTTTCTTAAATTCATTTTTAAATTCTTTGTTTTCCATTATAAGTTTATTTTAATTTTAAGACTTTAATTTGTCATTTTTCACTTTGATTTTTCAATTTTACATTTTTCTTATATCTCAAAGTCATTATTCAGCGCTTTCTTTTTTATTTTAACACTGGGAATCTTTTTTGCAAATTCATATTCTGTTTCTTTTTTTTCTTCTATTATTATATCGTATGTTTCCGGTTCAATCAAGGAATAATATCTGCCATTGACATCAGCAACGGCATGAGCAATCTGAGGCGCTGTTGTTCCTTTATAAAACAACCGTAAAATAGCGAAAGATAATGGTTTTTTCCCGCCAGCTTCTTTTTTTAAAATCATTCCCCATATTCTTCTATGAAAACCTAATCGTCTTAAACCCCACAGAACCACAAAGATTATTACTATTATTTTATTCAGTAAAGTGGGCTTAATCACCAAAAATAAACCGCTAATGATAAAACCAAAAATAAACAAAAAGTCAGGCATGAATCTTTTAATTCTTTCCTTTGAATAATTAAATTTAATATAATTTTTCTTGGCGATTTCATTCCAATCAAAACCCACCGGATCCATAGCGATATTAACTGCCACCATACTGGTGTCCGCGAGATTTAAAAGTCCGCCCTTATAAATATTATCATAAATTTCATCTTTATCGGTTAAAACTTTTTGAGCGGGAAATCGGTAGTGGGTCTTTTTCGCTTCAAGCGAATATTGACCCGGCGGAACTAAAAAACCAAATCTGCCATTAATATCAGTAATAACCGATTTAATTTCTTTACCATTCTTGTCTTTTAAAGTTATCGCAACTGGATCTAACGGCTGTTTTGTAACCGAGTCATAAACGACTCCCCATTCTTTTCTTCGTCGCATAAAACCAAGACCATACCCTAAAACTGTTAATAATCTAACAGGTAAATAAGCAAAATCAACGACAGCGGTGGCAGAAGGCATTAAACCGCTTAAACCAGTGGCAGCGGCGGTTGCCACCGCAACAGCGCTGATAGTTTTTGTCACCACATCAACTGCTGGCTCCTCAATAATTTTTTTAACCGTAGGATTTTCTCTTATATTTTCAATCGTTTTTGCAACCGATTTAACGACTTGCGTTGTTTTTTCCAAAACCTGTTTCCCCGCTTCCTTTATTTTTTCAACTGCGCAAATTCCGCAATCAGATGGACATGTCTCGCAAGTCTCATTATTGTCGCAAATGTTATTGCCGCAATAAAGAGCTGGAGGCAACGGACAAGTTCCGCAATCAGACGGACAAGTAACGCAGGTCTCATCGCCATTACATTTATTGTCTCCGCAAGTCGGAGGACAAGTTCCACAATCAAACGGACAAGTAACGCAGGTTTCATCGCCATTGCAATTACTGTCGCCGCAGAATAGAGGGCAAATCCCGCAATCAGACGGACAAGTAACGCAGGTCTCATCGCCATTACATTTATTGTCTCCGCAAGTCGGAGGACAAGTTCCACAATCAAACGGACAAGTAACGCAGGTTTCATCGCCATTGCATTTATTGTCTCCGCAAGTCGGAGGACAAGTTCCACAATCAAACGGACAAGTAACGCAGGTTTCATCGCCATTGCAATTACTGTCGCCGCAGAATAGAGGGCAAATCCCGCAATCAGACGGACAAGTAACGCAGGTCTCATCGCCATTACAACTACTGTCGCCGCAGGACGGCGGTGGCGGCGGTGGTGGTAGTAGTGGTGGTGAACCGCCTCCGCCGCAATCACTAAAACAATTAACAACGTTTTCTCCGTCTCTTGGCTCGCAAATTCCATTAAAATTGCAATAAATAACTTGTTGTCCAATATTAACAGAATCAGAGACAGCTAGGATGTAAACGCCAGTAAACAGATACCAAATAACAGATAACAGTAAACAGATAACAGTAAACAGATGCCGGATTTTTATTGCTTTTTTTTTATCTTTTGAAAAAAATCGCATTATTTTGAACTTTGAACCTTAAATGAATTTTTAACTTTAAACTTTGAACTTTTAACTTTGAACTTTAATTAGTGTTTTTCGTTTTTAATTTTTAGTTTAACTTTAAACTTTGAACTTTTAACTTTGAACTTATTTTATATTCATAACTTTAAACTTTGAACTTTTAACTTTGAACTTTAATTAGTGTTTTTCGTTTTT
>DYHM01000003.1 GCA_020724125.1 Patescibacteria group bacterium
AGATATTGATTTAAAACTAATTAAAATTACCAACTAACGTATCGTTAGCTTACAAATACTGATTTTTTTCCGCTAAAATAAAAAGGATAATTTTATTCTTGGATATTCTTTGGTAATGGATATTCAATTTGGAGGGGTGGTTTTTCAAGAGCAAACTGGGTAAGCATTCCCGCGCCAAATACTAAAAGGCATAACAAGACGATTGTTAAAAATAAGAGAATATCATCGCAATGACTCTTGAAAAACTCTTTTAAATTTGATAACATACATTTAAATTAAAAATCTCAAAATCAGAAGAATTTCTAATTTTTAATTTTAAATTTTTAAATAAATCCCAATGATTTAATTTTTAAAAAGTTTAAAAATTAAGAAATTAAAAATTATTTAAAAATTAAAAATTTGGATTTAAAAATTCATTTAATCAATTTAATTAATTTTGATTTAATTTTAAATGTATGGCTAAAACAAAAGCAAAAGGAACAACAAAATTAGGTCGGGATTCAGGGCCAAAATATTTAGGAGTGAAAATTTTTGACGGTCAAATAGTAAAACCAGGAATGATTATTATTCGTCAAAGAGGAACAAAATTTTTGCCGGGTCAAAATGTGGGAATAGGCAAAGACCACACTATTTTCGCCTTAAAACAAGGTAAGGTTAAATTTAAAACTATCCGAAAAAGAAATTTTGACAATTCTCAAAGAAAAGCCAAGGTGGTTGGAGTAATTGAAACAATCTCGAATAAATCGAATAAACTTGATAATGACTAATGATTAATTTTTGATGATTAATTAAATTCCAAATCCTAAATCCGAAATTCTAAGCAAATCCAAATGATCAAAATCCAAAATTAAATTTGAAACTTATAGAAATTTATTTACTTCGCTCATGAAATTCATGGAAACTAATTGTAAAAACACAATAAATTTCCATTAGTTTCTATTAATTTCTATTTTGTTTTTGAATTTTGAATTTAGAATTTTGAATTTGTTTAGGATTTAGAATTTTGAATTTATGATTTTATTGTGGAGTTTGATTGATAATTGAAAATTGAAAATTGATAATTGAAAATTAGTAAATTGAAAATTAGCAATAGGTCAATTAGAAATTAGGATTAGGAATTAAAAATTAGTCATTCATCTTTTTAATATCCCCCTTGTTTTAATATATCTTTTTTCTTTAACAGGAGCGGATTCAAGTAATTTTTCAACTTTTTCCGGGGTTTCTTTTTTGACTTCGTCTTTTCTCATTACATTTTCCAATGGAAGAGGGTAAAAAGTAGGGTTAATTCCCGTGGTATCTATTTTTTCTAATAAATTAAAATAATCTAAAATAGAAGAAAGTTCTTTTTGAAACTTCTTTTTTTCATTTTCGGCGAGGCTAATTCTTGCCAATTTGCTAAGATATTGGATTTGTTCTTTTTTAATCATAATTCCACCTCTGCTTCCACTAAAACATCTTTTAACTCTTCGAGGTTTTCTAAAATTATTCCACCCCCCCTGACAACTGCGGTCAAGGGGTCCTCAACGGTTTTTGTCTTCATTCCTACTGCTTGACTGATTAATTTATCCAATCCTCTTAACAATGCCCCTCCGCCAACTAAATGAATCCCCTGCTCCATTACATCAGCCAAAAGCTCGGCTGGCGTTTCCTCAATAACTTCTTTTACCGCTTCAATAATTTGATTTAAAGACCTTTCCATTGCTTTTCGAACATCATCTGAACTAATTTGGATTTCTTCCGGCAGGCCAGTTATTAAGTTTCTCCCTCTTAAAAAAGCTTGTTTTATTTCTTTTTCTTTTAAAGAAATAACTTCGCCAATGCTAATTTTTACATTCTCAGCTGAATTTTCACCAATTAATAATTTATAATTTTCTTGAATATAACGGATAATGTCTTGATTTAATTGGTCGCCGGCGATTTTTAAACTTTTAGAAGAAACAATTCCGCCCAAAGAAATCACCGCGATTTCACTTGTGCCGCCGCCAATGTCAATGATGAAATTTCCCTTAGGTTCCTGAATGGGCAGATGAGCGCCAATCGCGGCCGCCAAGGGTTCTTCAATCAAGAAAACCTCCCTGGCGCCGGCGTTTTTAGCCGCGTCGGCAACCGCTTTTTTTTCAACTTCAGTAATACCCGAAGGAATGCCAATAATTATTCGCGGCCAAGCCAAAGAGATGAGCCGTTTTTGATGGGCTTTATCAATAAAATATTTTATCATTTGTTCGGTTGCCTCAAAATCAGAAACAACGCCTCGCTGAAGGGGCCGTACCGCCTGAATATAAGAAGGAGTTTTACCAACCATTTTTTTAGCTTCTTCGCCAATGGCTAAGATTTGACCAGTTTTTTGATTGATAGCCACTACTGACGGTTCATTGAGAATAATTCCCCTTCCTCGAACATAGACCAAAGAAAAAGCAGTGCCCAAATCAATGGCAATATCTTCAGAGTGAAAAAAGAATCTAGGAAGCATATAAAAAATTAATTTCAATCCGTCTCGCGTATTGATAATAACAGACTTTCGTTAAGTTTCAAGTAGTCCTAAATCAGACAAGAGATTAAACTCTTATTGACTCACCTATTTTTTATTTACTTATCATTGTTTGTTATTATTAGTATTTACTTATCAATTTGTTGATTATAAAAATTGTTGGTTATAAAAAATCTCTTGATGTTATCTCGAGATATTTTTTTTCCAAAAGTAAAAAATAAATATCGTTGCTTAAAATTTCCCCTTTATTTCATTAATTTTTTTCTTTAAAAGTTTTTTTGCGCGGTATTCGGTTATTGCTTTTTGTCTTTCTTCTATCAGTTTATCCAAAGCTAAAAGTTTTGATTTAGATAACCAAAAAATTAACAGACCAAGAATTAAAGGAAAAAGAATTGAATTCAAAAAACCAATATCAAAAAGACCTGTTTTTACCGCTGTCGGGCCAGTGGTCTTAGTCGCTAAAATTTTAGCAGTCTCGGTTTTAGACAGATTGGCGTTATAAACCAAGGCAGTGTTAAGCAATTCTGTAATTCCGGAAGCGAAATTTCCAGCTGATAGTATTTTAGATTGAAAGGTAATAATTTTTGTTTGGCCTGGCCGGAGGTTTCCAATGTTTATTGCTTGATTAGTAATATCTCGGTTATCAGAAATATTGTCTATTTTCAAATTTCCTTGATAGACCATTTTTGAAGCTAGATTATTTTTAACCATCATATTTTCCAAAACAAGGTTGTGGTTAGAAACAATTTCAATTTTAAACATTATCTCTTCAGAACTGGAAGCAGAAATTGATTTTTTCCAAATTGTGTCTTGTCGGGACAAATTTTTAGCCAAGACGCTAACCATTATATCAGGGATTTTATTCTTTACTAATATCTTGACAGTATCAGAAGTTCTTAATCCTTGACTATCAGTAGCGGTCAAAATACAGGTGTAATAAATATTAAAATCAACCAAAGGAGCGGTATAAGTAGGTTGAGCAATGGAATTATTAGACAAATTCCCAGCAGGGCAGGACCAAGAAAGGGTTATGGTCTCGCCATCAGGGTCAGAGGCAGAACCATTAAGAATCACTGATTCATTTTCAAAAACCTCTTTGTCAGGGCCGGCGTCAACAATGGGCGGCTGATTGGTTGCGGCTGTTAAAGAAATAATTGGGATTAAACTTAATCCTAAAATAAAAATAACAAACATTTCATTTAACATCCGTTTTTGCCAAGACCAATTTTTAAAGATATTAAACAAAACCATATTTTTAGAAATTTAGAAACAAATCTTTCCTTTCGCTTTTTAATTTTAATTTTAACATTTTAATTTTATATCATTTTAATAATTTTGTCAAGACCGCTAATCGTTGTCTTGTTTGTCCTGGCGGCCAACAGGTTAAAAGAATTAAAACAGAATCTTTTTCGTCTTTTATTTTTAAGACATTTTCTTCGTCCTTGGGAAGAAAAATTTTTTTCTCGAAAACTTCATAGATATATTTTATTTGCTGAAAATAAACAAAAACCCTATCCCCTCTTTCTAATTGATTTAAATTACTAAAAATATCTTCGTAATCTTTTACCGGATAGCCCGGGGGCGCCGAATGACCCAGGATTACCGCTCCCTCCTTCTCCCCTATTTTACTGCCCGGATAAAGCAAAACTCCTTGTTTTAGTTTTTCTTCTAATTTTTGATAATCTAAACTTGTTTTTTCCATTTGTCCAACAATAATAGGAGCGGAAATTTTAATTTTTGGAATTTCAATTAGATTTTCTTTTTTTATTTCTGTTTTTATTTCTATCTGTCCATTGTTTTCTCTTTTTAAATTTTCCTCAAAACGAAATATTTTTTCAAAAAAAATAGAGATTTCCCGACTAATAAATTCATAATTAGAAAACAAAATGATTTTATCCCAAATTAAAATAAATTTATTCCAGTTAAAAAGCAGAAAACTGAGCAAAAATATCAAGACAAAAAACTTCCAAAGTCGTTTAAATTGAGAGAAAGACATAAATTGATAAATTATTTTTTCTTTGATAAAATAGTAATAAATCCTCATACCTTCCTTCGAGGGTTTAATGCCCCGGGGAAAGATTTATAATCGTCCTTCATCCACGCGGTTCTACCGCGTGGTATTCAAGAGAGTGTGGGGATAAAATAGTAAAAAACTTCTTGTTTAAGAATAATTGTTTTCTAAAAAAATAAAAGTATCTAATAAAAGTATCTTATGACTTTCGGTAAATAGGTTGTCACTCTAGCTGCTTGAAACCCTTTATTAAATAAGAGGAAATACAAAAAAAGGGCTTCAACCTAATTAACGAAAGTCAGTAAGTTATTAATTTTGCGTTTTGATTTTTGATTTTTGATTTTTATTTATGTATCGTGGAATTGCTACATTTGGTTTGGATTACGGCAAATGTCCGGCTTGGCTTTTTGAAAGAATGGTCAAGTTGGGTCGGGAAATGGCAAGGGTAATTATTGCGGAATATGGGCCTGAGGAATTCATTAAAAGAATTGCCGACCCGGTTTGGTTTCAATCATTAGGAACGGTTTTGGCTTTTGATTGGAATTCTTCGGGATTAACCACTATTTTAACAGCGGCTCTAAAACAAGCGGTTCAAGACGAAGCCCAGGATTTAGGAATTTTTATTTGCGGCGGCAAGGGAAAGACCTCGCGAAAAACACCTCAAGAAATTGAAAATTGGGCTAATGTTTTAAGATTGGACGCTTCCAAAACTAATAACTTGATTTATGGCTCTAAAATGACCGCCAAGGTTGATAGCGCTTTAGTTCAAGACGGCTTTCAGATTTATCATCATAGTTTTTTCTTTTCGCGTTCCGGCGCCTGGGCCGTAGTTCAACAAGGAATGAACGCTGCTAATCAAACCGCCCGACGTTATCATTGGTTTTCAAAAGATATTCAAGATTTCGTTTGCGAACCGCATTCTGGCATAATTTCTGAAATTAAAAATCCAACCATAAATTTAATTGCCAAAGAAAGCGCCAAGGTCAGAACCTTAGGCGCCGAATTGATTAAAAATGGTTATCATTCCTTGATGAAAGATATTCAAATTTTACGAAAGCACTCTTCATCCCTTCATAAAATGCTGAGGCTAAGAATAAACTCAGCGTCTTCTAAAAATTTAACTTTTTTAAAACTAGAAAACGTTGAATTTAACCATCACCCGGTTGAGGCTGATGATTTTTCAAAAAGCCGTTATTTAGAAAAAATCCTTTGGAAACTTTGTGATGAAAAACCGGAAAATTATGAAAATATTTTAGCGGTTGCCGGCGTTGGCCCGAAGACAATGCGGGCCTTGGCTTTGGTGGGTGAAATAATTTATAATGCCAAGCCGTCTTATGAAGACCCAGCCAGATATTCTTTTGCTCATGGAGGAAAAGATTTTACTCCTTATCCTGTTGATCGTCAAACTTATGACCGGATAATAGAGACTATGAAAAAATTAGTTGATAAAATGAAAATTGGTTTTTCTGAAAAACAACGAATTCAAACTAAATTATTAAACAATTATAAGTCAACAAAATATGAAAGAAGCAATCCTTTATAAAAAACTATTCGATAAAAAGGTTCAATGCCGAAATTGTCCTCATTATTGTATTATTTCGCCGGGCAAAAGAGGGATTTGCGGAGTAAGAGAAAATATTGACGGAAAATTGTATGCCCTAAATTACGGCAAAATTATTGCCTGTCATATTGACCCAATTGAAAAAAAACCATTTTTCCATTTTTTGCCGGGCAGTTATTCTTTATCAATTGCCACTGTTGGTTGTAATTTTTCTTGCCGTAATTGTCAGAATTATAATATTTCTCAAGCGCCGAAACCAGATAAACCAGTTTTAGGCGAGGATTTGCCGCCAGAAAAGATTGTTAAAATTGCTTTAAAAAATAATTTGCCTTCTATTTCTTATACCTATACCGAACCGGGAATATTTTCAGAATACGCCTTGGATACTATGAGAATTGCCAAGAAAAAAGGATTAAAAAACAACTGGATCGCTAATGGATTTTGGTCAAAAGAACTATTTGACTTAATTTATCCTTGCATAGACGCTGCTAATATCGATTTAAAAAGTTTTGAAGATGAATTTTATATTAAAAATTGCGGCGGAAGATTACAGCCGGTTTTAGATACCTTAAAAAGATTAAAAGAAAAAAAAATTTGGGTTGAGGCGACCACCTTAGTTATTCCTAACTTAAACGATAAAGAAGAAATTTTTAGCAATATCGCTAAATTTATTAAAGAAGAATTAGGTCTTGAAACCCCTTGGCATATTTCCCAATTTTGCGGAGCCATTTCCTGGAAACTGCAGCATTTACCCGATACTCCGGTTGAAATTTTAGAAAAAGCTTATAAAATTGGCAAAGACGCCGGCTTAAAATATGTCTACATTGGCAATATCCCAGGGCTGCCCTCTGAAGATACTTTTTGTCCAAATTGCAACACTCTTTGTATTGACAGAACAAATTACATTATCCACCGCCGCGACAAAAATGGTAAATGCCCCAAATGCGGTGAGGACTTAAATTTAATTTTGAAATAATTATTTATGAAATCTAATATCCCAAAGAAAAAAATTAAAATGATTTTTTTTAATATGGATGGAGTTCTTTTTCATATTGAAGGTTATAATGAAAATGGTAAAAAAGTGGCCATAAGCACCTGGAATATTTTATTTGACTATCTTGGTATTTATAACGAACATGAGAGATTAAAAGAAATGTTTATCAGGGGTCAACTTCCATCTTATATGGAATGGACAGATGAAGCTTGTCGAGTTCTCCAGAAATATAATATAACCAAAAATAAATTTATGGAAATTATTAACGATAGATTATTAATGAAAGGAGCCAGAGAAACCCTGAAAGAATTAAAAAAAAGAGGGTATAAGACAGCAGTAATAATAGGTAAAAAAGATTTAAGAGAAATTTTGCCCTATTTTCCACTAATTAAAAATTAAAAATGATTTAAAATTTAAAATATGAGTATATTTTAACTTATTTGGCTTCTATAGCGGGTATTGCTATGAGTTTAGCCAACTATCCACAGGTCTATAAAATTTACAAAACCAAAAGTTCAAAAGATATTTCGCTATTAACTTACGTAATACTTGTCAGTGGAGGAATAATTTGGTTGTTTTACGGTATCAGTATTAAAAATTTTCCCATTATAATTACCTATTCTTTTGGAACTTTTTCTGCTTTTCTTGTATTAGTCGGAATTTTCAAATATAAAAACTGAATCTCCTAATTTAATTATTTAAATATAAAAACTGAATTTTCTATAATTATTAAAGTTTTTAATTATTGATATCCTATCGTAGAATTACTGCGATCGCTTCAATTCTACGAATGCTTTTTTAGTCTCCTTTTTTGGTTATTTTGGTCAGTTGATATTTTGGTTAGTTGAAATGTAAGTTTATTTTGATAAGATAAAATTGATAAGATAAATATGATTTCTTTTGTTTGTATAGCGCCCCATGCGCCAATTTTATTGCCGGAGGTGGGGTCAAGAAGAGACAAGGTTTCTGTTAAAAAAACCATTGAGGCCTTAGAAAATTTGGGTAAAAAATTGAAAAAGAAAAACCCGGACTCAATAATAATTTCCGCGCCTCATCCTGATTGGGGCTTTGAGACGCCCTTATACTTTCTTGCGAAGGACTTTCAGGGAAGAATTGAAAAAATCCTAATTGGCTTGGAATCGCCGCAATTCTATTTCAAAAAGGGCGTCAATTTTTCAATTTCCAATTTTCAATTTTCAAACAAATCCCAATTTTCAAATTCCAAAATTGCGATTATCGCAAGCGGTGATTTATCCCATTGTCTCAAAGAAGATGGACCTTATGGTTTTCATCCTGATGGGCCAAAATTTGATGAGGCGCTAATAGAAGCTTTAAAAAAGAAAGATATTGAAACGATTTTAAAATTAGATGAAATCTATCGTGAAGCTGGCGAATGCGGTTTGAGGTCTTTTTGTTTTCTTTTGGGAATTTTAGAAGCATCGGGTTTAGATTGGCAGCCAGAAATTCTATCTTACGAAGCCCCTTTTGGCGTCGGCTATTTGGTAGTAAATTTCAAACTTGAATAATTTTTTTAAAAATTAAGATTTAAGGTCGGCCTTTAAACCTTAATTAAAACATTTTAAAGATGGAAGGAGTTTTTAAAAAAATTTGGAAATTAGCTATTCCCTACCTGAAAAAAGGTAAAAGAAAGGATTTTTTATTACATACTGCAGGTGTCATTAAGGCAATGGAATTATTACTGCGGCAAGAAAAAGGAGATCCGAACATTTTAATTCCAGCAGTAATATTACATGATACAGGTTGGTCAAAAGTTCCAAGAGATTTACAAAGAAGCAATAATAAATCTAAGGTAGAAAAAGTGATGAAATTACATTTATAGTATTCCAATAATTTATGAAATTTTAACCAAAGTAACTGATGTAGTTTCAGCACATAAATATCAAAATCCCAGAAATTTAGATAAAAGATTACTGATTGACGCTGATACTTTAGCCGATGTTTTTAAAGAACAATTTTATAACGATTGCAAGGTTTATAGGCTTAATCCTAAAAAATTATATAATATCCGAAGAAACAATAAATTTTATACCAAAACAGCAAAAATCATCTTTCGAAAAACAATAGAAAAAAGAAGAAAAGAAATTTAGAAAACGAAGCAATGTAATTGAAATAAAGCGTGAGAAAATTATAAAGGCTTATAGGTTTGGCTACTCAGTGGCAAATTTTAAACTTAAATGAAAAATAAAAAATTAAAGTTTAAGAAAGTTATTTTAAAGTTAGTGGATTTAGCAGGATATGGGTTTGGGGTTGAGCCACGGTATTATTTTTATGGTTGGAGTAAAATGAAAAGTTGTTTTGCCAGAATTTCGGTTGCCAAAAGACTTCTTTTAGCTAAAAAATATCTTCCTAAAGGTTATAACTTTAAAATTTGGGATAGTTTTCGAACAAAAGCAACAGAAAAATTATTAAGAATAAGTTTTAGGAAAAGATTAGAAAATTTGCATCCAAATTGGAATGAGGAAAAAATCCGGAAGGCCCTGATTCTCTTTACCGGCCCTCCTCTTTTAAAAATTCGTCTTAAATTAAGAAATCATTTTACTGGAGGAGCGGTTGATTTAACTATTGTTGATGAAAGAGGTAAGGAATTAGATATGGGAACTGATTTTGATGATATCACTGAAAAAGCAGCTTTAAATTATTTTGAGAAAAAGAAACCTCTAAAACCCTTGGAGAAAATTGCCAAAAAAAATCGTCGCTTATTAGCTAAAGTAATGAAAAAAGTCGGTTTTAGGCCTTATCTTGCCGAATGGTGGCACTGGTCCTATAAGAGATAGGGAATTTCTTTCGGTAATGTATACATACTTTTTGCACTTTTCTGCTAATCTGGGGGCATATGAAAACTATGCCCAATTCAACTCAAGAAGAAAAATATCGCTGGATAAAACCAATTCTTGATAGAAACATAACTATTAAGGATATGGTTAAGGTCTGTCCATTTTCAGAAAGAGCTCTCAAGTATTGGTTAGCTGCCTACGGGAAGTATGGTTTGGAAGGACTAGAAAACAGATCAACTTGTCCCAAAACCCATCCTAGAGAAACACCCATCCGGATTAAAGAAAGAATAATTGGGTTGAGGAAAGAAAAGAATAAATGTGCCTTAAAATTACAATGGGATTTGACAGAAGAAGGAATTAACATCCACTTCCAAACAATCCAGAAGATAATCAAGAAAGAGGGATTAACTAGAAAATATAGAATGAGGAAGATAAGATACAAATATGTTAAAATACCTCTAAAGAAAGGTGAACTAGTAGAGATAGATATCAAATACGTTCCGGA
The DNA here is from genome assembly GCA_020724125.1 of Patescibacteria group bacterium. Classification (GTDB taxonomy): domain Bacteria; phylum Patescibacteriota; class Minisyncoccia; order Minisyncoccales; family CG1-02-41-26; genus DYHM01. Next base: position 10,355 of record DYHM01000003.1, read on the forward strand.
TAAGATAAAAGGACAGAGATATTATCAGTTTACAGCCATTGATGTAGCTACCAGATAGAGATATTTACAAGCCTATGAAGATGAATCTACTTTCAGCGCTATCAGCTTTCTTAAAGAACTTTTAAAGGTAACTGATTTTAAGATACAATCAATAAAGACAGATAATGGCGCTTACTTCACCAACAGATACAACGGATATTACCGGAGTGACTTACCCTTCCCCATACTTCATGTTTTTGATAAACTATGTCAGGAAAACAATATTATCCACTACCTGATTGATCCTGGTAAGCCTCAACAGAATGCTTTTGTTGAGAGAAATCATCGAGAAGACCAAGAGAAATTCTATGCCCGGACAAAGTTTAAATCTTTTTTAGAATTAAGAGATAAATTAAGACTATGGAATACAACAATACAAAACATTGTGGCCTTAACGGGAAAACTCCCAACCAAGCCCTTAGATTATGAGTGCAAAATGTCTGTATCTAAAACACTCTTGTTTAATAAAGAGTTTAATAAAGAACATCGTAAAGAGCTTCATAATAAGAAAAAAACTTCAAGGTAATTAGCGAAAGTCAGTATGTTTCCACCATCAGCGACCGAACAACCAAAGAAGAAATTCGTCGTTATGTTCGTCAACAAAAAAATTATTTAAAACAACTAAAATTGTTTTAACCTGCGACAGAGCGTTATGGGGAAAATCCCCGCCGCTCCGTCGGCGGGGTAGTTTAATTAAGGATATAATTAAGGATGATATGAAAAATTTTTCTCAGGCTTTAATAATCAGTGTTGATATGGGATATGGCCATCAAAGAACCGCTTTCCCTTTGAGGCATTTAGGAGAAATCATTAACGCCAATGATTATTTGGGCATTCCTTCTCGCGATGGAAAAATTTGGAAAGAAACAAAAATTTTTTATGAATTTATCTCTAATTTTAAAAAAACTCCTCTTGTGGGTAATTCTCTTTTTTCATTTTTTAACCGATTTCAAAGAATAGAAGAATTTTATCCCAAAAGAGATCTTTCTAAACCAAATATTGCCCTAAAAATAATTTATTCCCTCTTTAAAAAGGGATGGGGTAAAGACCTAATTGAAAAATTGAAGGCTAAAAAATCCGTTATTCAGGCGCAACAAACACAACAAAAATCAAAAATAAATTTGCCAATTATTAGCGCATTTTTTCTGCCGGCTTTAATGGCTGAATTTTTTAATTACCCCGGAGATATTTATTGCGTTATTTGCGATGTTGATATTTCCCGGCCCTGCGCGGCTCTAAATCCTCGCCAAAGCAAAATTAAATATTTTGTTCCCACTGAAAGAACGGCTGAACGACTAAAATCTTATGGAGTAAAAAATGAAAATATCTTTTTAACCGGCTATCCCCTGCCAAAAGAAAATATCGGTTCATCTCGGATGGAAATTTTAAAAGAAGATTTAAAAGAAAGAATTCTTAATTTGGCTCCCCAGAAAAAATTCTTTAAAAAATATCAATCGTTATTAAAAAACGAATTAGGCGATCTGCCAAATAAATCCAATCGTAACCTAACCCTTTGTTTTTCCATTGGGGGCGCGGGCGCTCAAAAAGAAATGGCCATTAAGGTTTTGGAAAGTTTAAAAAAAGAAATTGAAGAAAAAAAATTGAAATTAATTCTTTCAATCGGCATCAAAAAAGAAACCGAAAAATTTTTTAAAAAAAAGATTGAGATTTTATTTAAGGAAACGCCGGAAAATTTAGAAATTATTTATCAAGAAAAAATTGAGGATTATTTTAAAGATTTTAATAAGGCCCTGAGGAAAACTGACATTTTAATAACCAAACCATCTGAACTTTCTTTTTATTCGGCCTTGGGCCTTCCCGTTTTAATTCTTCCTCCCATTGGTTATCACGAAGAATTTAATAAAGATTGGCTCATCAAAAATGGATTTGGAATTGAAATTGAAAATCTTAAATATATCAAAGAATGGCTTTTTGACTTTTTGAATTACGGATTTTTAGCAGAGGCTGCTTTTAGAGGATATTTAGAAGGAGAAAAATTAGGAATTTTTAAAATAGAGACAATCTTGAAAAAAATAGAATAAAAAAAAATACCGCTAACATTCCAACATTCTCAAGAATGTTGGAATGTTTAATTAAAAAAATAGCGTCGGGTTGAACAACGCCATTATTTTACGATCTTATTTATGAGAAAGAAATACGCCTATGCCACTCCCTTAAAAATATTTGTTATCTCCTTTTTTGCCCTATCCAATGTTACTCCATGCCTGGCAAGAATCCTTGCGGCAATGCTTTCCCCTTCTTTTATAAGACCAAAAAGAATGTGTTCTGAGCTGATGTAATTATTCCCCATAATCTTTGCTTCATTAATAGCAAGCTCTAACACCTTTTTTGAATGGGGCGTAAAAGGAACATTTCCCATAATAGCAAGGTTTCCACCGGATGAACCTCTTTTTCTATCTCTAATTTTAGGCTTTCAAGATCAATACCAAAATTGCGAAACATCTCTATCACTACGTCTTTTCCTTCCTCTATCAACCCTAAGAGAATATGCTCTGGTCCTAAATAATCGTGATTTAACCTCCTGGCCTTATCTCGGGCAAAAACCAATATCCTCTTTGCTCTCTTTGTAAATTTGTTAAACATTTATTTTTTTTCACCTCCTCGCGTCGTTTTTATCACGATCGATTTATTTTTCCATATTTAATTTTTAATTTCCAAAAGTTCCATTTAGAATTTTATCATACTTTTATAAAGAGTCAAGTTTTACGTATAAATTTCACTTGCTTAAAAGACCGAGAAAAGAATTTTCAATTACATATTTATCAATCTGTTGTTTAATCAAGCCGTTGTTTAGTTAAGCGCGATGAATCGTCAATTTAGCTGAAATACCGCTAGTTAAATTAAAATCTATAAAACTGACAATAAAAAATTAAAAAAGAGGGTTGCTAAAATTAAGAGGGTTTTGCAAGAAAATAAAAAAAAGCCAAGTGAAAGAAAAAAAACAAAAAGATTTTGAATATGAAAAAAATTTAAAACCATTTTTGTTAAAAAAACGGTTAATAACAGGGCAAAAACAAAAACGCCAAAAACAGAAAAAGAGAAAGAGTCCAAAATTACTCCTCCTAAGAAAGCTGACAGAAAAGCCAAGTTTTGAGGAGTAAAAAAGGTTATTAAAAAAACAAGAATTAAAAGAGGATTAAAGACAAAAAAATTAAAAATAACAAAACGATTTAAAAAAGTTTCTTGAAAAATCAAAAAAAAGAAAAAAAGAAAAATAAAAAATAGATAGATTTTATAATTGATTGAATAGTTGGCTGGAAAACGAATAGTTGATTTCATTATTTTATTAAAAAAACTTTATCAAGTTTTAATTTTTTAAAATATGGTTCTATTTCCGCTTGTTGAAAAGATTCTAAATTGTTTTTTTTGACGGTTTTTACTTCTCCAACTAAAAGGTTTTCCTGAAAAATTCCTCCCAGAAAAGAAGTGGTTATTAAATCTCCTTTTTTTATTTCTGTCTTTTTGGGAATAAGTTCGATCCAGATTTTAAAATTCCCTTTTCCCTTGGCAATTCCTAAAATTTCTTCTTCATTTTTTTCTTTTTCTTTTCTTTTTGTATTCCTTGTTATTTTCACGCTAAAAGTAAAATTTTTTTGACTAATTAACGCCACTTGAGAAAAATTATCAAAAACTTTTTCTGTCCTGCCAATTAAAATTTTTTCTTCGGTAATAACAGACATATTTTGCTTGACTCCTCCCCTTTTTCCTTGATTAATTAAAATAGAATCTTCTTCGCTTTTTAAAGAAATAACATCGGCTAAAATTAAATTATATTCCTGAATAAGGTTTAAGTTTAAAGCTTTTCTTAATTTCTCGTTTTCTTGCTCTATATCTTTTAATTTTAAAATCTCTCTTTTCAGGGATAAGATTTGTTTTTTTAAGTTTTCATTTTCAATTTTTATCTTTTTAAATTCAAAAAAACCTTCTAACCATTGAGAAAAAGCATTACTCCCCCGCCAAAAAACTTTCTCTATTGGCGAGGAAATTAAAAAAACCGCGTTTTTAAAAGATTGATAGAAAAACTTGTTTAGGATTACAAAAACCAAAAAGAGTAAAAGGATTAACAAAATGATTTTGAAAATTTTCGGCATACATTTAAAAAATAACCAAATGATTTAAATACCATTCAATTATTTCTTTTCCCCAAAATAAGGCTAAAAAGGTACCAACAATCAGAAAGGGACCGAAGGGAACCTGACTTTTTAATTGTTTTTTACCCAAAAGGATTAAAATCAATCCTATTATAGCGCCGATTAAAAAAGCGGAGAATAAAGCCAAAATAATTTTAGGAAAGCCCAGAAATAGACTCATTAACAGGCCTAATTTAGCGTCGCCTAATCCTAACCATTGTTCTTTTGAAAATAAAACAATTAACCAAAAAAAGAGACCAACATTGGCGGCGCTGACGATAGCGGAGTTAAAAATTGAAAATTGTTTAGAAATTAAAAATTGAAAATTGAAAATCAAGGAGATGATTGTCGCTAAATAAATTATTTTAGTTGGAATAAGGTAATGTTTTAAATCATAAACAAAAATGATGATAAGAAAACAAGAAATTAACCAATAATAAATTAGGTTTAAAAAAATAAAAATTGAAAATTGTTTAGAAATTAAAAATTGAAAATTGAAAATCAAAAGAAATATCAAGGCGGTTGATATTTCCACTAATGGATATTGTAAAGAAATTTTTTGAGAACAATAGCGGCATTTTCCTTTTAAAAAAAGAAAACTTAAAACGGGAATCAAATCAAAAAAACCCAATTGCTTTTTACATTGGGGACAATAAGAGCGACCCCCGCAAAAATCCTTGCCTGTTTCTAAACGATAAATAACGCAGTTTAAAAAACTGCCAGCGCAAAGACCAAGCAGAAAAATAAAGATATTTAAAAAATGAAGCATTTTTAAAACTTTGCGTTTATTGTTTTCAAAACCCCCTTGGGGGCGGTTGGGAGTTTCATTTCAAATTGGTGTTTTAATTTAATTTTAACGCCATTGGAAATTAATTCAATATCGCCAAGGAGATCGGTTCTTAAAATTTTCATGCCCAAATCCCGAAGATTATTTAAAACTATTGAATGAGGATAATTATAACTATTATTTCGGCCAAGGGAAATTATCGCCGCCTGCGCTTCGCTTTTCTTTAAAAAACCAAATGAACTGGAATATTTACTGCCATGATGAGGTATTTTTAAAATCTCGCTCTTTAAATCTTTTGAGCTGGTTTCAATTAACATTTTTTCTATCTTTTTATCTATATCGCCGGTAAAAAGGAAACTGTTTTTAAAAAAAGATAATTTAGCCACTATTGAGCTTTTATTGGCGGTCTCTTTGAAAATCTTGTCCTCTAAACTTTGAAAAGGATAAAGAATATAAATTTCAACCCAGCTTGCTTTTATTTTTTGACCCCTTTGAGCAATAATTACTTTTGCTTTTTCTTTCTTTATTTCTCTCTCTATTTTCTCAAGCCATCTTTCAAATGTTTTAGTTTCTCTTTTTGCTCCTGTCCAGAGAATATAATCTACTTTATATCTATCTAAGACATAATTTAGTCCGCCTAAATGATCGCTATCAGGATGGCTTAGAATTATTAAATCAATTGTTCGGTCCCAGAAAGGCATTTGACCGTTTAATTTCTCTAAAATTTTTTTACCAAACCCGCCATCAATTAAAATTTGATGATTTTGAGGGGTTTTAATAAAAATAGCATCGCCCTGACCAATATCAAAGAAAATAACTTTAAGAAAATTTCTATCGGGTTGGAGGATTTCTTTCCAAACAAAAAAATTCGCCAAAAGCAAAAGAAAAATAACCAATAAATAAAACTTCCGAATAAATTTCATTTTATCCGTTTTAAATTTACAAAGATTCCTTTTTTATTTAGGCGTTTCAGCTGATTATAATTCCGCCAATCTCGCTCTTAAAGCAATTTCTTTTTCCACTTCTTCTTTTAATCGGCTGTATTTTAATTTAGACAAAGACTTAATCAAATTTACCATTGCCGGTTCGCCTTCTTGGGGCATCAGGGTTTTTATTTTAAACGGCGAAGAAATGTTATTGTTTATCATCAGCCGGACAATAAGATGAAAGTTATCTAAATTTAAAAGGTCAAATTTAGAAAATTCCGGTTCAAATATCTTTTCCAAAAATTCGGCGTCATTAGCGCCCACCCGAAAAGCGCCAAGGCTGCCAACATTGCCAACGACCGCGTTCCTGATTTCTTCGGTTAATTGAGGAATAAATTGATGGGCTAAAATTAAATTCAAACGATATTTTCTGGCTTCGGATAAAATAGTAGCAATAGAATCAGTGGTAAAATTCTGAAATTCATCAATATATAAATAAAAATCTTTTCTTTGGGATTGAGGAATACCCGCTCTTCTCATAGCGGCAATCTGCATTTTTGAGACCAAAATTAATCCTAAAAGCGAACTATTAATTTCGCCGGTTAATCCCTTGGAAAGATTAGCTAAAAATATTTTACCTTCATCCATTATCTTGGCCAAGTTGAAACCAGAATAACTTTGACCAATAATATTTCGCATCATTTCATTTTCAACAAAACGACCCACCTTGGAGACGACATAGCCCAACATATCAGAACGGGTGGCGCCAGTGGTCTGCGCCCATTCTTTTAACCAGAAACTTCTAACCAAAGGGTCGGCAACTTCCTGAAGTCGAAGTTCTAAAAAATCTTTGTCAGTAAAAATTCTGGGAATTTCCACCAAGGTGCCGGGATTTTTTTGGTCAGCCATCAAAGCCAACATTGCGTTTCGCATATAGTGTTCAAACATTGGTCCAATTATTTCTGGCGGAAAGAGTTTGGTAAAAATTGTAATCATTTCAGAAACGGCAAAGTCTTTTTGTTCCGGAGTTTCCCATTCCAACATATTTAAACCGCATGGCCGTCTGGTATCAAAGGACTCAAATAAAACCACATCTTCCATTCTTTCTTTGGGGATGTTTGCCAAGGCGCTTTCAATCAGGTCGCCGTGAGGATCAATGACGCCGACGCCATCGCCATTTTTAATATCTTGACGAATCATTTCCTGCAATAACGAGGTTTTACCGGTTCCGGTTTGTCCAACAATATAAAAATGTCTCTGTCGATCGTTCGAGGAAGCAAAAAAAACCGGTTTTTCTTCCTGACGAAAAACTGCTCCGCCAATTAAGACCGAACCAGAAGATGGAAGTTCGCTTGGCGGCGCGGCTTCTTTAACCTTGGTCCATTTAATATGAGGTGTTTCAATGTAAGAGTAAGGAAAATGATAAATACTGGTTAATTCTTCTAAGTTTAAAATAATTTTTTGTTTTTTATCAAAATTTCTAAAACTAAAATTATAGATAAGTTTTTTTAAAGCTCTTTTTTTATCTTCAATAACGGAGAATTCATTAAAGACGGAATTAAACTGAGAAAAGGGATTTTCCAAATGATGAAGAATTTCTTCAGCCCTGCCCTTTGTGGAAGCGACAGCTATCAATCTAATATTGACTTCCATTAAGGGTTTTTGAATTTTAGATTGAATGGCTTGAATAGTTGCTTCTTCATAAGATCCAGATTTGGGTTTTTCCAATAATCGCTCTTTTCCTTTTTTTTCGCCTGCCAAAATTTCAATAATAAAATCTAAAAATTTTAAAAATCCGATTCTTTCTATTTTATCCAGCGCTTCTTTGGAAGAATAACCATCTTTAATTTCTGAGATTAATTTCTCGGCTTTAGTTTTTATTTTTTGAAAACTAATTGGTCTTAAAATCAATTGAATGGCTGCTCCTTCTTCGGGAAGAATCTTGCTTAAACTATTGGTTAAACTTACCAAGGAATCTTTTTCTAAATTTTTATAAGTATTCAGGGGAAAATAAGCTGCTTTTTTTAACATTAAGTGAGAACTGACTGTTTCACTCTTGGGTTCAAAAATCGTATAATCCCGAGGAACTTTTTCTACGATTGCCCCGGAATAAATAGATTGAACAATTTTTTCTATATTTCCCTCAAAATTAACTGGCGCGGCAACGTAAAAAGAAATGTCCTCGCCGCCAACCTCGGAAGCAATTTCTAAAGCCACTCGCGGTTTGGTGGAAAAAATCCCCTTTTTAGTTAGATAAAGAAAATGAGAATAAATCTGTTCTGCCGCTCCAATTAAAGACTTTATGTCCTGAGCTGTTTTTTCTTCTTTTTTTTCATATTTCGGCGTCCTAATCCGAAAAAGAGTCATATTTAAGCTTACAAAAAGATCTTTTCTTTTCTGATGCTTAAAAAATAAAAAAAGTCCTGTTAGGCTTGATAAAAAGAGAAAACCAACAAGAAGTAAAAGAAAAAAAGAAGAAAAAAACATATTTCGCGTTTATTATGCTACATTTGAAATTTTTTATATAATCCTTCTTTTGCTAAAACATCATGAAAAATGTCAATTAAAAAGGCGTCATTGGTGGCTTTGGCGGTTCTAATAGCAAAGGAAATTCCTTTTTGTTGGGCCAAGAAAAGAAGATAATCTATTTGCTTCTGAACGCTCTGTCTTTTTATTTTTTCACTTTCTTTTAAAACATCTGCCTCTTTTTGAGAAGGAAATTTTGACTTGTCAATTTTTTTTTTAAATCTTTCTTTTTCTTTTTTTTCTTCTTTGCTTAATTCTTTTTTTATCAAAACTTCTTTTCTTTCCGGAAGTTTACCCGGGAACCATTCCTGAATAACGCTTTGCCGCAACTCTATACTTTTTTCGTTTTTTTCAAATAAATTTTTATTTTGTTCTTTCATTTTGTTCCTTTATTAAATTTCATTATAACATTAAATTTTATTATAACTCAATTTTGCTAAAAATCAAAATACAAGATTCGTCTAATTGCCTGTCTATGCTATAATATAAAAATAACTCTTGAATGTTTTGTTATGCGCCCACTAAAGAAAGACGGAAAAAAGATTTCTCTTAATTTAATAAAACGCCTTTCATAAGAAGATTATAACAAATTACTCAAGGGTATAAAATTTCTAAATTGCCTTGACGCTAAAAATTCCCTGATTTAACGGTAAATTCTCGCGATCGCAAAAAATCGCAAAAAAAATCGCAAAAAACGCAAAAAAAGGAACCCGCCTAATTACTAAGCGGGTTTAGTGGTTAGTAGGTGTGATGAATACGACACTTTTCAAGATGACTTAAGTAATTGTCGAAAATCGTCAACGAGGACAATGATTTGTTTAGCGTAAGAGTTCATAAAATACTTAACTTGATTTGAAACTTCATCATAGTAATCCCTTTTTTGTTCATTTTGTTCCTTCCACCACCAAACAGACCTGGCTATCAGGTAATAACTGCTATCAATATAGACATTATTATCGGTGACCTTTTCGCCCCTCTTTACTCGAACATTTATCTTATAATCAAATTTAGCGGAGACGAAATACTCTTTAAGCGTTCTCAATTTTTGGAGTATTTCGTCATAGCATTCTCTATGGCGTTTTCTATAACTTATCTTCTTGAAAGCGCAGACAAGATCTTCGATCTTTTCGAGGTCGCTCCAACTTGATATCGCCTCAAAAAAATAGACGATCCCAGTAAACGAATCCTCTAAGTTATATGCGGACTGAAGATTCTTCTGGAGCCGATAGAGTTCTTTTAACGTCGCCTGAAATTTTTGCTCAGGCTTTTTAAAAATCGCTATTATTCTTTCCTCAAGATTGTTAAGGAATTCCATGTCTGTCTTTTGTCAGATCAGAGTTTCATTTTTATTTTTTTCCTTATTTAATTTTCAAAGGAATCAAAATTTTTATCCTTTAATTCAATGCTTTTATCTTAGCAAATTATTAAAAAATGTCAAGTTTTTAAAAAGTAATTGCTCACTGGGGTTGTTTTTCTAAAATATTTTGCGATAATATTGCAATAATGTAATAATAAATAAAGAAAAAACAGTACTTTTACAATTTTGAAGTCAAAAATGGATGGATTTTAACTAAAAATAA
>DYHM01000051.1 GCA_020724125.1 Patescibacteria group bacterium
AAGATATTGATTTAAAACTAATTAAAATTACCAACTAACGTATCGTTAGCTTACAGATAATTTTCCCCCAGATAATTTCTACCACCAATCCCTTAAAACAAAACTTTTAATAGATAAAAACAAAAGAAAAAAAGTAAAACTTTTTATTATAAAGTAAAAATAAATGAAAAGTAAAAAACCTTGTCAATGAATTTAAAGCGAATAAACAACCTCGCCTTCTATGGCCGGGGTTATTTATTACATTTTGTAATTCTCTTCTTTTTTGATATTTTTTCTTTTTTTCATTTTTTTGTTATTCTTAAATTCTTAAACTTCTCAAAATTTTTCTCAAATTTGGAATATTAATTTATCTAATTCGCGCGGAGGAATGGCAGAATATTTAAAATCCCAGTAATGGGTCCTTAAAATATTACTTAAGAATTTCTTTCAAAAATTTTTGGCGCAAAAATAAAGCGTCGCAATAAATTTAACACATCCCTAACACCATTTATTATTTTCTGATACAATAAAGACAAATCTGGCATTGTTAAAATTTTAATGGGTATGAAAAAAATTCTTATAACTTTATTGGTTGCCTTGTTTTTAATAACCGGTGTTTGGAGTTTTTATTTTGAACCTTATGAAATTAAAATTGAAAATGTTGAATTAGAAATAAAAAACCTGCCTTCCGTTTTTAATGGTTTAAAAATTATTCACCTCTCGGATTTTCATTCTAAAAATTTCGGCAAGAGAGAAAAAAATGTCTTGGAGATTGTAGAAACATTGAAGCCGGATTTTGTTTTTATCACCGGTGATGTTGTTGACTGGACAAGCCGCAATTTCGAGGCAATCCAGCCCTTTTGGGAAGAACTTGGTCAAAATTACCCTGGTCGGATTTTCGGTGTTTATGGAAATCACGACCATCGGAATATAAAATTTAGAAAGTTAGAAAAGTTTTTAAAAGAAAGCGGCATTGAGTTTCTTAAAAATGAATCAAGAAAGATTGAATTAAATAATGATTTTATTTATTTAATTGGCGTTGACGACCCTCATGATGGTTATGACGATTTAACAAAAGCAATGGCGGGATTAGATTCAGGTTCAATTAAAATTCTTTTGGCTCATTCACCGGAGATTGTTAGAAAAATAAAAAATCAGAATTTAAGAATTGATTTGATTTTGGTTGGTCACACCCATGGCGGTCAAATAAATATTCCGATTTTGGTTGACTTAATTCTTCCTCTAAAATACGATAAGCAATATAAAAAAGGATTTTTTAAAGAAGATTCAATTTCTATGCACGTAAGCCGAGGCATAGGGCCAAGTGTGTTGCCTTTAAGGTTCAATTCTTTTCCTGAAATTACTTTAATTAAACTAATAAAATAATTTTGAATTTTGAATCTTAATTTTTTATTTTATTATGGTCAATCAAAAAATTGCCAAGATATTATTTCAGATAGAGAAATATTTACGGATAAAAGGAACGGCTTTTAAACCTCGGGCTTACCAGAGAGCGGCTCAAGGCTTGGAAAATTTGAAAGAAGATGTTTCGGAAATTTATCAAAAAAAAGGATTAAAAGGATTGATGGAAATTCCAGCAATTGGCAAGAGTATCGCCGAAAAAATTGAAGAATATCTAAGAAAAGGAAAAATAAAATATTATGAAGAATTAAAACAAGAAACCGCTGTTCGTCAAATTGTTACTCATTATTTTGAGACAAAAGATATAGACTTAGCTGAACTTAAACAAAGCGCCAAAAAAAGAAAAATAATTTATTCTCGTTATACTCGGCCGGCCAAGCAGCTTTTGGAATTAGCCGGTTCGGTTAAAGAAGCCGAAAAAGCGATTGATAAAGTGGCTGAATGGGCAAAATCAAGGGGATTAGATTATGTTATTGAAACCGTTTTTAAAAAATGGTTAGAACTTAATAGATTAAAGCCCAAAGAAATAATTAAAAAACCATTTTTCCGGGGGAAACCAATGATTTGGTCGCAAACTTTTAAAAAATGGTATGTGATTGATGATAATGGCGAATGGTTAGAATTTGCCGGACTTGAATCCGATATTGAATGGCGAACGAACAGAAATCAACAAATAACGAATTAGTAAATCAACGAATAACGAATTAGTTGCGAATTTACGAAAATCAACGAATGAATTTACGAAAATCAACGAATAATGAAATTATGATGAGGAAAATTTTGTTACATTTCTATTCTTTTTACATTTTCATAGATTGGTGTTTGTAAAAATAATGAACCTAATTTTTTAAAATCCCCTGGTTCATCGCTTGTCCAAAACATAGTTTTTCCACCACCTGGATTAAGAAGGCCATTTTCGTTAAGAAAGGATTTTACAGCGGAAACAGTTGCCTGCGATGAGTTAACAAGAACTATTTCGTTTCCAATAACTTCTTTAATTGTTTTCTCAATAAGCGGGTAATGAGTGCAGCCAAGAATAAGAACATCTATCTTTTCAATAAACCCATAAAGGTATTCCCCGCAAATCGCCTTTGTTATTGGATTATCTATCCATCCCTCTTCAATTAATGGAACAAATAAAGGACAGGCTTTGGAAAAAATCTCAATTCCATTCTTTTTCTCTTTAATTTTTTTTTCATATATACCAGATAGTATTGTCCTTTTTGTCCCAATTACGCCAATTGCTTTTTTTGCTAATTTTATTGCCTCGTCGATAACAGGATCAATGACGTCAATGATATTTGGAAATATTCTTTTAAGCGACGAAATAGAAACAGAAGCAGATGTATTACAGGCAACAATAACAAGCTTTACGTCTTTTTTAAGGAGAAAAGAAAGCGCCTCTTCTGAATATTTAACAACAAGGTTTTCTGATTTTGAGCCATAGGGCGCCCTTGCAATGTCTCCAAAATAAACAATGTCTTCCCTCGGAAGAAACCTTCTTATCTCTTTTACAACAGTCAATCCGCCAATACCAGAATCAAATATACCTATTGGTTTCTCTTTCATTTTGATTTTTTCTTCATTTTTTAATTTATAAATTTTTAATTTATATAAATTTATTTTTTAGTTAATCTTTTTTTTATTTTCCATATCCATCTTCCAAATTTGGGCTTGGGTTTGAAAAACAATAAAACAAAGAGCAAGAAAAGAAAAAATAAGAAGATATGGCAAAGAAAAAGCAAAATAAGTTTTACCAAAAATAATTAAAAGGGCATTGATAATAATAAGAACAAGATATACTTCTGTTGGGCTAATGCCGAAATAAGTAACTCGAAATTTATTTGTTATGGCAAAAGATAAGAAAGAATTTATCATAAAACCAATAAAAATAGCAAAAACAAAAAAATAGATAAATTTAAGGTTATCATAGAGCAAAATAGAATAGCCAATTGAAATAGAACATAAAAAAACATAGTCAAGAAAATGATCCATATAATAACCCCATTTTACTAATCCTTCATTACGGGCTCGTCCAACAGCGCCATCCAAATTATCTGTTAACCATTGAAGAATAATTATTAAAGAGACAAGCCAAAACCAGTTAATATTGAATTTTGAGAGATAGCTAAAAATAATAACAAAAATACTCCAGGGAATAGTGAGGAGGGTAAGATGTTGAGTTCGACACCAACTCGGCGTCTTAGACACTAACCAATTAATAAGTTTTTCTCTAAAATTATCAAGAAGAGACCTTCCTTCTTTTTTATCACCAGTAAATATTTTATCTTTCATAAAGGTAGAATTTAAAACTCTTTCTTAATTAAAGATTTTTAATTAAAGGATACCAATAAAGAATACAACCTTATTATCCCATTCTAAGGAAAAATGATTAGCAATTCTATTTTCTTCCTTTTTCTTGGGCTAACTGACCAGTAGGAAGGGAAAGATATTTAACCTCTGATATTTCTACCAAATTTAAATTTTTGATTTTCTTTTCAAGTTCATCTAAACGAACTAATTGATTATATCTATTTTCTAAAAGAGAGTTTCTTTTGGCTAATATTTCAATTTTCTGATTGTAGGCTTTAATAAAATAGTTTGCTTCGGTTAATTTTACTATTTGAAAAAGATAAAAAACTAAAAGAAAAGATAAAAATAAAAGACCTCCCCAAAAAATAAGAAAAAAAACTCTTCTTTCTGGCAAAGAAAGATTAATGCTAAAAGGAAAAAATAAATTTAATCGTTGAGTATTCATAATTTTAATAATTATTTGAATTAACTTATTATTTTTCGTTTTTAATTTTTAGTTTAACTTTGAACTTTGAACTTTTAACTTTGAAC
>DYHM01000052.1 GCA_020724125.1 Patescibacteria group bacterium
ATTTAGTAAGACATTTTTGGGCAACTCCCCTGCATACTTTAAGAGGGATTATAGAAATAGCAGAAAAAGAAAGATTAAAATAGTTTTGATTTCGGAATTTAAATTATTATTTTGAATTTTAATTTTTGCATTTTAAATTTTTTATGTTAATTAATATTCCCAAATCAAAAATTGAGAATTTAAGATAGTGGCGCGTGATATTGAAATTATTACATTGACATAAATTTTAAGAGAAATATACTAAAAATATATGACAAACGAAACTTCAACGGTTATTGCCAAGGCATTAGATTTAAAAAAGACAGAACTTCAAAAAGAAAGCTTGAAGGTTTTTCTTGAAAGAGAATTATTGGCAAAAAAAACAGAACTTTTTTCTTTGGCGGTAAAATACAATTTAAAGAATATCAAATCATTTGTGGAAGCGGCAAGAAGGGGGAAGATCCAAGAATCTTCGGAAACGAGAGAAGATTTTTTTAGATGGGACTATTTAGAAAAAAGAATTAGCATGTTGGGAAAACTTCTTAAATCTTTATGACGGATTTGGAAACATTGAAAGAAATAATTGAAGAGGAGTTTTTAGATATCGTTAAAGACGTTTTTAAACCCTCAGAAGAGAAACTGAGGGTTATTTTAAAAGATAATAGTTTCATTGATATAAGATTATCTCAAAAAATTAAAAATCGGTTTGATTTTCATTGGGAGAGGAGACAAATAAACGGAAAGATTTTTCGCTATGATAATTTCCCTGATATTCATTTTAAACATTTAAAAAGTTTTCCCGAACATTTTCATTATCAAAAAGAGAATAAGGTTATTGAAATAAATTTTAAAAAATCACCAAAACAAGGATTTAAGGATTTTATGAATTTTGTAAAAAATTATTTACCAAAATAACATTCGCAGTATTTTTATTATGCGTGAATATCCAATAGAGAAAACTCGTAATATTGGCATTATTGCTCATATCGACGCCGGGAAAACCACCGTGAGCGAGCGAATTTTATTTTACACCGGAATTTCTCATAAATTAGGCGAGGTTCACGACGGTCAGGCGATTATGGATTGGATGGTTCAAGAGAGAGAAAGGGGAATTACTATTACAGCCGCAGCCACTACTTTATATTGGACGTTAAAAGATTTTTCAAGGGAGAAAAATAACGAATATAAAATAAATATTATTGACACGCCCGGCCATATTGATTTTACGGCTGAAGTTCAAAGGTCATTGCGTGTTTTAGATGGCGCCATCGTGGTTTTTGACGGCGTGGCTGGCGTTGAAGCCCAGTCCGAGACTGTTTGGCGTCAGGCAGATATGTATAAGGTGCCGCGAATTTGTTTTATTAATAAATTAGACAGAATGGGCGCGAGTTTTGAAAAGAGTTTAGAGAGTATTTATCAAAAACTTACCGCTAACGCTGTTCCCGTTCAGATTCCGATTGGTCGGGAATCTAATTTTCAGGGCGTTATTGATTTGATTTCCGAGAAAGCTTTTTATTTTGAAGGTGATTTTGGCCAAGAAGTAATTGAAAAAGAAATTCCCGAAGAAATGAAGGAGCAAGTGGCAAAAATCAGAGAAAAGATGTTAGAAAAAATTGCGGCTGAAGATGAAAATCTTTTAGAGGTTTTTTTGGAGAAAAAGGCGATTCCTTCGTCTCAGGTTAGAGAGGTTTTAAGAAAGGCTATTATTGAAGCCAAGTTAATTCCTGTTTTTTGCGGGGCAGCTTTGAAAAATAAGGGAATTCAATTATTACTTGATGCTGTTTGTTATTATCTGCCGAGCCCGGTGGACTTACCGGCTATTAAGGGAACAGAGCCGGGGTCTGATCAAGAAATTGTTAGAGAACCAAAAGACGATCAGCCATTCGCGTCTTTGGTTTTTAAGGTTGCTTCCGACCCTTTTGTTGGCGCCTTGAATTATTTTAGGGTTTATTCAGGGTTTTTAAAAAAGGGTTCTTATATTTTAAATACTGTGACTGGCGAAAAAGAAAGGATTAGCCGGATTTTAAGAATGCATGCTAATTCTCGAACAGAAATTGACGAGGTTTTAGCCGGCGACATTGCGGCTACCATTGGTTTAAAGAACACCAAAACAGGACATACGCTTTGCGATCCTTTTCGGCCAATTTTATTGGAAAAAACAATTTTTCCGGAGCCGGTTATTTCTATTCGAATTAATCCGGAAACAAAAGCTGAACAGGAAAAAATGACATTAACCCTGAAAAAGTTAACTGATGAAGACCCCACTTTTCACGTAAAAGAAGATTTAGAAACAGGAGAGACGATTATTTCCGGAATGGGCGAGCTTCATCTTGATATTTTAATCGATAGAATAAAAAGGGAATTTAAGGTAGGCGTAGCCACCGGCAAACCCCAAGTGGCTTATAAAGAAACGATTTCTCGTGAAGCCAACGCCGAAGGGAAATATATTCGTCAATCAGGCGGCCGAGGTCAATACGGCCATGTTTGGTTAAAGGTGATACCCAAACAACGGGGAGAAGGACTTGAGTTTGTTAATGAAATAAAAGGAGGAGTTATTCCTCAGGAATTTATTCCGGCCATCAGGAAAGGAGTAGAAGAAGCAGTGGAAAAAGGAGTTTTGGCTCATTATCCCATTGTTGACATAAAAACGATTCTTTACGACGGTTCTTTTCATGAGGTTGATTCTTCGGATATAGCTTTTAAAATTGCGGCTATTAGCGCTTTTCAAGAAGGGGTTAAAAAAGCAGGTTTATTTCTACTTGAACCAATAATGAAAATTGAGATTGTGGCGCCGGAAAATTTTTTTGGCGATGTTATTGGCGATTTAAATCGACGAAGAGGAATAATTGAAGAGACCAAAGACAGAAATGAGTTTAAGGTAATAGAGGCGAAAGTTCCCTTGAGAGAAATGTTTGGTTACGCCACTTCTTTACGTTCTTTGACTCAGGGACGAGGAAGTTTTACAATGGAGTTTAATCATTACAATAAAATTCCAGAAAATATCACTCAGGAAATTATTAAATGAGAAAAAAGGTAAAATAAAAAAATATCTTTTTTAAAATCTTTTCCACCCCCTCGGTTTTTGGAGTAAAGTGAGTTAATACAAATAAAAATGATATGGAAAAGAAATATACTCAAAAATTTTTTAAAATCCTCCAACAAAACGATGTGGCATTAGTTTATTTATTTGGCTCTGAAGTTAGGGGCGTTTCTCATAAAGAGAGCGATGTTGATATCGGGGTTTTATTTGATAAAAAAGTAATTCCAGAAGATTATTTGAGATTGGAGGGAAAGTTGATTGGATTTTTTTCCAAAATTTATCCAAAAAAAGAAATAAACGTTGTTAATTTAAATATCTCTTCGCCTCTTTTAAAGCAGTCGGTGGTTTTAGAGGGGAAATTACTTTATCGAAGAAGCGAATTGGACCAAATTTTATTTCAAATTAAAACCCTTCGCCAATACGAAGATTATCTCCATTTAAGTAATATCTACAACCAATTTTTAGAACTAAAACTCAAAGCATTATGACTGAAATTATAAAAAAACAACTTCAAGAAAAAATAAATAGTTTGCTGGAGATTTATTAGGGCTTAAAAAAGCTCCAAGGGCTTACCTTAAAAGACTTGAAAGAAAATATTGAAAATGTTTGGGCAATAACTTTTGGTTTGGTGGCTGGGGTTGAAGCAGTTTTAGATATTAGTCAATATATTTTGACTGACAAAGGGATAAAAACCGAGAGTTACGGAAAAATTCCAGAAAAATTGTTTGAAGAGGAAATAATTAAAAGAGTTTTCCGAAAAAACGCAGAAAATGATTGGTTTTAGAAATCGAGCCATTCATAATTATCCTTCCCTGAGAGAAGAACAAATTTATGAGATTTTGCAAAAAGATATTAATGATTTTAAAGAATTTTTGAGTATTGCCCAGAATTATCTCAAAACTAAATGACAAATTATTTTTTTTCTAAAATTTTGGACTGTAATATAACTTAAAGATTTCCCCGAGCCTCCGCGCTCGGGGTCGGCGGAAAATTTAGGATAATCATCCGGAAATCAAGAAATATCTCTGTGGTGGTAAGATGTGGCGCGAAGGTTACTACTGACTTTCGTTAATTAGGTTGAAGCCCCCCCTTTTTTTTGTATTTCCTCTTATTTGATAAAGGGTTTCAAGCAACTAGAAGGACAATCTATTTACCGAAAGTCAGTATGTTTCCGCCATCAGCGACCGAATAACCAAAGAAGAAATTCGTCGTTATGTTCGTCAA
>DYHM01000053.1 GCA_020724125.1 Patescibacteria group bacterium
TTTACACCTTAACGTATCGTTAGTCAACAGTTTAAACCCTTCCTTAATAGATTATGATTGATAGATAGATTGTGATTGATAGATATAGTTTGATAGATATAGATTAATAAATATAACTTGATAGATTATGAAAGTGATAGATTATGAAAGACAGATAAAGATAGATTATGGAAGAACTAAAGTTTTGCGCGCCGCTTAACTTATGTTATTATAATGAGAGTGATGAATAATTATTTTCTTTGCTGATTTGTCTTTTGATTGACGTTGGTTCGGGTAAAAAATATTATACGAATCTTCACGAATATAATACGAATTTTTACGAATCACGAATCTTCGCGAATCATGAATCATGAATCATAAATTACGAATTACGAATTATTCAACGGTCTAATAACGCTTCTAGGTCTAATAACGCTTCCATACGCTTCTATAAGTTAAAATCTATGGGAATAACTTTTAAAGAAAACGCTCAAACAAAAAAAAATAAATTTCCTTCAGAGCTACGATTTAATTTGGTCTCCGGGGATTGGGTTATTATCGCGACCGGTCGCGCGAAAAAACCAACAATGTTTAAACAAAAAAAAAGAAAGGAAATAGAAATTCCTAAAAAAGTTTGTCCTTTTTGCAATATAATCCCTCAGTCAAAACCTCTTTTAATTTTTTCTGAATCTAAAAAAATTTCTCTTCCAATAGCAAAAATTCCTAAAAATTGGACAACTATTGTTGTTCCTAATAAATTTCCGGCTTTTTTGCCTCAACCAAAATTAGAGAAAGGAGTCGAAGACGAGATATATCAAATAATGAACGCGGTTGGATTTTGCGAGGTAGTAATCACCAAGGACCATAAAAAATCATTAGCTCTTTTATCAATAGAAAAAGTAAAAGAAGTTTTTGACGCTTATCAAGAAAGATACTTAGAACTAATGAAAGAAAAATTTGTCAATTATATTTTAATTTTTCATAACGATGGAGTTGAAGCCGGCGCTTCCCAATCCCATCCCCATTCTCAAATTATCACCACTCCCATTCTTGATATTGATTTGCAAAAAGCTCTTTTTAATTCCGAAAATTATTTCAAAAAAAATAAAAAATGTGTTTATTGCCAAATGAACGATTGGGAAAGAAAAACGAAAAAAAGAATTGTTTTTGAAAACAAGGATTTCTTGGTTATCTGTCCTTTTGCTTCTAAAACCGCTTTTGAGATTATTGTTTCTCCTAAAAAACATCTTTCTTATTTCGAAAAAATTACCGAACAAGAAAAATGGCAATTAGCCGAAGCTTTTCAAAATGGTTTAAAAAAATTACATAAAGCCCTTAACAACCCAGCTTATAATTTCTACTTACATACTGCTCCTTGTGATAAAAAAGAGCATCAATATTATCATTGGCACTGGACAATTTTGCCCAAAACCGAAACCTTAGCTGGTTTTGAAATGGGCGTCAGAATGGAGATTTCTACAATTGAACCAGAAAAAGCGGCTGAATATTTACGAAAACAAAAGATTTAGATAAAATAAAACCTAATATCAAATTAAATTCCAAGCGCCAAATCCCAATTTCAAATCCCAAGCAAAACAAACAAAATCAGAATAAAGTTTTTAATTTTTTTAATTTTAAATTTTTAAATAAATCCAAATAGCTTAATTTTTAAAAGTTTAAAAATTAAGAAATTAAAAATTATTTAAAAATTTGGATTTTAAAATTTAGGAATGGTGATATTTGATATTTGATATTTGATATTTTCTATGTTACCCACTTTAAAAGATTACAACTTTCAGGGGAAAAGAATTTTAGTTCGCTGCGATTTTAATGTTCCCATTAACGATGGAAAAATTTTGGACAATTTTAAACTTCAAAAAAGCCTGCCAACCATAAAATACCTG
Organism: Patescibacteria group bacterium; assembly: GCA_020724125.1. Lineage (GTDB taxonomy): Bacteria > Patescibacteriota > Minisyncoccia > Minisyncoccales > CG1-02-41-26 > DYHM01. Next base: position 1,884 of record DYHM01000053.1, read on the forward strand.
AAAGAAAAAGGCGCAAAAATAATTTTATTAAGTCATTTGAACCAACCAAAGGAAAATCAAAGGGAAAAATATAGCTTAAAACCAATAGCTTTAGAAATAGAAAAACTTTTATCAGAGAAGGTTAAGTTTATCAAAGAATGTCTTGGTCAAAATCCAAAGAAAGAAATCAAAAAAATGTCTGATGGAGAAATTTTGCTTTTAGAAAATCTTCGTTTTGAAAAAGGCGAAAAAGAAAACGACGAAAAATTCAGTCAAGCCTTAGCTGAACTTGGCGAAGCTTATGTAAACGACGCCTTTGCCGTTTGTCATCGAAAACATGCCTCAGTGGTTCTTTTGCCCAAATTTTTACCTCATTTTATTGGCTTTCAATTAGAAGAAGAAATAAAAATTCTTTCTCATCTTCTTCAAAATTTTGAAAGGCCATTTTCAATTATAATCGGTGGAGTTAAGGTTGAATCTAAAACCAAGGTTATTAAAAAATTTTTAGAATTTGCCGATCATCTTCTTTTTGGCGGAGAAATCGCCAATGTTTTTTTAAGAGTCAAAAAAATTTGTTTAGCCAAGCCATGGCCCGGGAAAAATATCTGTAAAATTATCGAAGAATTAGATCTAACCAATCTCAAAATTCATTTGCCGGTTGATGTTTTAGTTTCTCCCGATGAAACGGGTAAAATTTATATTAAAGAAACTGGCGTGGGCAATATCAAAAAAGAAGAAGAGGGATTTGATATTGGGACAGACACAATCAATCTCTTTTCGGAAATTATTAAAGAATCTAAAACTGTTATCTGGGCTGGTCCCTTGGGTTATTTTGAGAATGAAAGGTTTAATCAGGGAACAAAAAAAATAGCTGAGGCAATTGCTCAACAAAAAGAAAAACTTTTCAGCCTCGTGGGCGGCGGAGACACTGTTTTTGCTTTAAATAAGTTTAATTTAAGAGATAAATTTGACTGCGTCTCTACGGGCGGAGGGGCAATGCTTGAATTTTTGGCTGGAGAAAAATTGCCAGGCTTGGAAGTTTTAAAAAAATAAAATATGGAAATAAAAAATTTTAGGAAGGCAGCGAGAGAAATTAAAAAAGCCATTAAAAAACAAGAAAAATTTATTCTTTTCTCTGATAACGATATTGATGGCGTAACTTCATTAATAATCATAGAAGAGACCTTAAAGAAATTAGGCGGTAAAATAATGGCCCGTTGTTTTGCCGACACAAATAAAGAAATTTATGGTTTATCAAAAATTGCCCTGAGGTCCTTAAAAAAATATAGTCCTGGTTTTTTAATTCTGATGGATTGCGGAATGGGAAATTTTCAAGAAATAGAATTAGCCCAAAAGATGGGTTTTAAAATAATTATTATTGAACATCATTTGCCATTAGTTAAAATTCCACCGGCTGAAATTATTATTAATCCTCAACAAAAAAATGATAAATATCCTTTTAAATTTTTAGCCACTGCGGGTCTTTGTTTTAAATTCAGTCAAGAACTTTTAAAGAAGGAAATGTCCGAGTCCCTAAGAAGGGAATTTTTAGAATTGGCATACTTGGCCACTATTGCCGATAAGGCGCCATTAGAAAAAGATAATAAAATTTTAACTGAAGAAGGTTTATCCTGTTTAAGAACAACAATTCGGCCCGGTTTAAAGCTTTTTTTTGAAAAATTTAAAAAATATCCCTTGGAAAAAATTGTTCAACGAATTATTTGGACATTACAAATAACTGACAAAAATTATTTGCCTGAAAGTTATAAACTGTTAACATGGCCTAAGGGAAAAAAACTTAAAAATTTATTTGATTTAATCCTGATAAAATCTTTTAAAAGACAGGAGAAAATCAGAGAATTGGTTTTTCAGGTTGAAAAGAAAGTTTCTCCAAAAACTCTTTTTATTTTTGAGGGCGGAAAAGAATTTCTTGGTTTAACCGGAGCAGTGGCTAGTTGGCTTTTATCTAAATTTAAAATTCCTGTCATTATATTTTCACTTTATGAAAATAAAATTAAGGGCTCAACCAGGGTTCCTCAGGGAATTAATACCATTGATATCTATAAAAAATGTCAATTTTACCTCAAAACATACGGAGGACATGCCGTTGCTTCAGGTTTTAGTTTAAAAAAGAAAAATTTAGAAAAATTTAAAAAATGCATAGAGAAAAACATGGAACATGAAACATGAAACATGGAACATAAAACAGATTTTTTCTTGATTGGAAAAAAAATATTATTATAATATAACTTAAAGATTTCCCCGAGCCTCCGTGCTCGGGGTCGCGGCAAAT
>DYHM01000054.1 GCA_020724125.1 Patescibacteria group bacterium
CCCGATTAAATGCCGCCTTGCGGCAATTTCGTCAAAGGCGAAATTATTTGACTAGGTAAATTTTGAATTTTGAGATTTGCATTTTGAATTTATTTAATATTTTGATTTTCAATTCCTAATGTTTCTTAATTTTTTTATTAAACCGTTGTTCATCAATTTCTAAATCTTTATAAGAAATTTATTCAAAAAATTCCCTGACATCCTTGCATTATTTAACCCGAAATCTAACCAAAAATGTATTTCAAGAATTAGTCCTTGCAAAATCTGTTAAATTGAATATTCTGATTTTATATGAAGTCCTTTACCCCGATAGAAAGCCCCGGCCCAATGGCTAGGGATAAATATAATTCGTTGCCTTTTTCAGAAAGGGCGATTGGGTTTAAGTCTCCGTCCTTTCTAACAGGGTTTACTTTAATTGAATTATTAGTAAGCATGGGGATTATCACCATTCTTTCTTCGGCTTTATTGATTGGGAAAACAACCGAAGAGAAAAAATTAGCCCTTCAGAGAATGGCTTATCAGATAAGCCAGGATCTTCGCCAGACGCAGGAAAAAACATTGGGAGTCGAGGAAGCGGGGTGTGGCGTTGAAAAGGGTTATATCTTCGGTCTTAATTTTGCGCAAGGCGCGAATTATTATTATCTTTTTGTTGATTGCGATAAGGATCATCAATATGACACTGGCGAAGAAATTACAAAAATTTCTTTAGAAAAAGGAGTTGAAATTTTTCAGCTCTCACCATTATCTCCGCTTAATATTGTTTTTGAACCGCCCGAACCGCTTACTTACATTAATAACGTCCAGTGGGGGGCGGAAGCCATAATAACGTTAAAAGGATGGGAAAAAGAAAAAAAGGTTACAATAAATTCCGCTGGCAACATAAAAATTGAGTAATGTTTTTTAAATATGTCCAAAGGTTTTAGTTTAATTGAAATTTTAATTGCTATTTCCGTGATGATAATTGGTATTGTCGGTATTTACAACATTGCGCCGAGGACTATTTCTTGGACAGCGACCAATATTGACAGATTTATTGTTTCCCAATTAGCCAGGGAGGGTTTGGAATTGGTTAGAAATATTAGGGATACAAATTGGTTAAAGGGTGAAAATTGGAATAAAGATTTGGCTCCCAATGATTATGAAATTGCTTACAATTCCGGGTTAAGTTCTTTTCAAGATCGTTTTTTAAAGATTGATGGTGATGGATTTTACAATTATCAGAATGGCGCTTCAACGGAATTTAAAAGAAAAATTACCATTGCTTCCACAACCGATCCTGAAGGAATAAAAATTAAAAGCATGATTAGCTGGTCAAATAATAAAAGTTTTACTATTGAAGAAAATCTCTATAATTGGCGATAATTTGAATTATGAATAAAGGCATTACTTTAATTGAGTTATTGTTAAGCGTAGGACTTTTTTCTATAGTGATTATTAGTTTTCTCCAACTTTTTGGTTCTGCCTTTAAAGAACAGAGAAAAATTTTGATTAAAAACGCGCTTTTAAACAACGCTTCTTACGCTATTGAATACATGGCTCGGGCTTTAAGAATGGCCCAAAAAGATGAAAATGAAACTTGTATTTCAGGTGGCAGTAATTATGAAATTACCCCAAGCGCTGAAGAAATAAAATTTTTGAATTACAAAGGGGAGTGTCAAAAATTTCTTTTAAGCAATGACAGTTTAAAAGTAGCAAAATCTAGCGCAGAAATGGATTTAACCTCTTCTGCTTTAAAGGTGAAAAAATTAAAATTCATTGGTTCTGATTCAAATCCCAATGAACAACCAAAAATAACTTTTGCTCTTGAATTTGAAACCATTGAAACAAAGCCGCAAAAATTAAACATTCAGACAACTGTTTCCCAACGAAATCTTGATCTGCCTTAAACCCTTCTTGCTTTTTTATTGTTAATTTGGTAGAATCAAAACAATTTTCAAAATTCACTATTAAATGTTTGAAAATTGAAAATTGGAAATTAGTAATAAGTTAATTCGAAATTAAAAATTAAAAATTAAAAATTAAAAATTTTTTATATTATATGCCTATTATTCCAACTATAATTGAGAAATCTCAACGAGGAGAAAGGGTTTATGATATTTTTTCTCGACTCCTGGAAGAAAGAGTGATTTTTTTGAGCGGACCAATTACTGGCGAGTTGGCTAACTTGATAATTGCTGAAATTCTTTATTTAGCCGCTCGGGACCCTAAAAAAGATATTAAGATTTATATCAATAGTCCTGGCGGGGTTGTTATGGCTGGTTTAGCCATTTACGACACAATGCAGCATGTAAGCTGCGATATTTCTACTATTTGCATTGGAATGGCTGCTTCAATGGCAACGGTTCTTTTAACTGCCGGCGCGCCGGGTAAAAGATTTGCCCTGCCAAACGCTGAAATTCTTTTGCATCAGGTTGCCGGCGGAATGGAAGGCACAGCCGCTGATATTGAAATTACAGCCCGTCAAATTTTAAAGATAAAACAAAGAGTTAATGAAATTTTAGCCAAACACGCTAATCAACCTATTGAAAAAATAGAAAAGGATACAGATCGCGACTTTTATCTCTCAGCCGAAGAAGCTAAACAATACGGATTAATTGATGAAGTGATAACCCGAAATTCAGTAAGGTAATCTTAATTCTAAATTCTAAATTCAAAATAAATTCTCTCAATCTTGGAATGTGGTATAGGAATAGCCGTAAGGCCGAAATAGTCCAAAAAATATGAAAAGGAGACAAATTTTTTTAATTATTTGCCTAACCATTTTAATTCCATTTTTAATTGGAACGAGTCAGGTTTTTGCCATTAAAGAATCAGATTTACTCAATTAGGAACCATCTTTGCCGGGCAGAATTGAAAAAACCGGAACCAATTTTAAAATCAATGATAGCGAGTATTTTATTTCCTTAAAAAGCGGTGAGGAAATAAAAGTAGTTTTAAGGTCAATCTTAAAGATGATTAGTTTAGATATTGATATTGTCTCAGAAGAAATTAATTCTTCTCTTTTAACCCTTGAAGGCCTTGAACCTCATACCGCCTATTATCTCTATCAAGATAGCTATAAAAATGAAATTAGCTTTATTTCAGATGAAAAAGGAAGTTATAACTGAAATCAAGATTTATTACAACTCCATCACCTCTGGCTCTAAGAAATAAGAGGGACGATATTTTTACCCGAAGATTGTTCAAGGTATGGAAATTGGAATGAAGTAAGTAAATCTTGCGTTTTAAACCAAGACTTATTTGAAAGCGTAGAAATAACAGAAGACAATATTAGTTTAGATTGCAATAACCATAAAATAACCGGCCAGAAACTGGTGATGGAATTTATTGTTTTTTACCCCGCCCCAAGGGGGCGGGGTAAAAAACATCCCAAAAGGTAAAGATTTGCGATATAATTAGCAAGATGACGTCCAAAGCGATAAGAACTTCCCATGCCACTTACATGTTTGTTGCTTACAATATTCGTTATCATTAAAAATATATCAGCACATATCAGCAAACAAGCAAAATCTCAACATAAATCACTTAAACAACTTAGGTTTCTGTTTTAAGAAACCCCGCCCCTTGGGGCGATTGGGAGTTTCATTTGATTTTTATTTTTATTAATAGTGGTAATTAAAAAAGTAAGTCAGAAAAATAGGGATTATGTAAATTTAACTTAAAAGCGCAACCTTGAGCGGTATACTCAAATTGTATAAAACCTTTTGCGAAATAAGAAGAAAAATAGTTATTTTATCCTTTATTTATAAGCTTTTTCGGCTATTCTATCCTTCACAAGAAGTAAATTGTCGATTTAGCCTTTATTTAAAAAGAGAAATCACGATTTTCTAAGTTATTTTACAAGACATCTTATGAAAGAACTAAAGTTTTGCGCGCCGCTCATTAAAAAATTATATAAATTTTAAAAACCCCTTGATTGTATTTAACGTTTTACGGATAAAAGAAGTTGGCGAAGGCAATTTGGGGAAATCTTTGATTTCCCTTTTATCCGCTGTTAGGCGATGGACTGCCTTCGTCTTTCAATTTTCACCTTCAGTCAAGGAATAAACATGGGCACCTTTTTCTTGTATTCAAGATATTCTTTGCCAAGGCGTTTT
>DYHM01000055.1 GCA_020724125.1 Patescibacteria group bacterium
TCTAATTGGTAATTTTCCTTTTTTTGTATTTTGTAGTGTGTTTTTTACGATCGTGAAAAATACACTACTATTTTAAAAAATACTCTTTGTTTAAAAATCTATTCCGAAGTCAATTTAACAAATTCATTTAACAAATTCGAGGAATCGGTTTGCCCTGGGGCATAGAGATTTGGGCATAGAAAATGGTCGAAAACCACCCAGGTTGGTTTGTAAATAAACACCTTTTCCTTTTTCAACTTTGCCGATAACTTTTGCTTCAGAATTAAATTTTTTTAAAATTTTTAAAACTTTTTTAATATTTAGGGGTGAGACAACGGCAACGAAACAACCCTCAGGGGCAAAAGAAAAAATATCAACGCCTAAAAGCTCAGCCAAACTAATGGCTTCTTTTTTATAAGGCAAATTTTTTTTCTTCTAAAACTATTTTTACTTTTGATTTTTCAGCTATTTCTATCAGGTTAGCCGATAAACCGCTCCGGGTAGGATCCTTGTAAGCAGTTAACCATAATCCTGTTTTTTCTAATTCAAAATTTAAAGGCTTGGAATCGCTCTTGATTTTTGTTTGATAATTAAATCTTTTTGAAAGAATAGCGACTGTATGTTCGTCCAAATCGCCGGAAGAGATAATAAAATCGCCAGGCCGGGCTCCATTATTGGAAATTATTTTTTGAGCCAATCCAAAACCAGCGGTTGTAATTTATATTTTGTCAAGATTGCCTTTTTCAGCAACCTTAGTATCGCCCGTCACGATTTGTCACGATTGGCGCCCGAGCTTTTAAAGAAGTTTCATTTATTGAATTTATAATTTTTATCAGGTCTTGTTTTAAGAAACCTTCTTTAATAACAATAGATAATGAAATCCCAATTGGTTTTGCGCCCATTACCGCTAAATCATTGATGGCGCCGGCGACCGCAATTTTACCAATATCGCCGCCGGGAAAAAATATCGGATCAACAATAAAAGCGTCAGTGGTAAAAACTAATTTTTTTTCCTAAACCAAAAACAGCAGTATCGTCTTTGTAATTCTGCCAATTTGTTTTAAATTTTAAAAGACGTCGAATTTCTTTAAATAAGTGCCAGGATTTTTCTCCACCGGCGCCATAATCCAGACCTATTATTTGTTCATTTATTTTCATCAAAAAGAAAAATTAAATTACAAAATTAATTAATCTACCAGCGACAAAAATTATTTTTTTTATCTCCTTGCCAATCAATAATTTCTTTATTTTTTCTTTTTTTTGAGCTAATTGTTTGGCTTCGGCTTCGGTGGTGGAAATATCAATCTCCATTATATCTCTTTTTCTGCCGTTAATCTGAATAATCAAATTAATTTTTTCTTTTTTAATCAATTTAGGATTATATTGAGGCCAATCTTCTTCAAAAATTGATTTAAATTTTTTCTTCTTGGATCGGAATTTCGATAATTTCGAATATAAAGAGTTCCGATCCAAGTCGCTTAAGTTTTGGCGAAGCCAAAAGTTAGGCGAAGACGGCGGCACTCTGTCTTGTTGACGATAATTTTGCCAAATTTCTTCGCAAAGATGAGGCGTAAAAGGCGCCAAAAGTTTGATAAAAATAAGATATTGTTTTTGAGAAATTTGTTTTTCTTTTTCAGCTCCATTTAAGAAAATCATTAATTGGGATATAGCGGTATTAAATTTAAAATTATCAATATCTTCGGTAACTTTTTTAATTGTTTGATGAAGCAAGTTTTCTATTTTTGGATTTTTTTGAAACTTGGGTTTTAGGTTAGATATCCGCTCTATAAATCTTTTTATTCCGATAAGATTTTTTGATTGCCAAGGAATCTCTTGAGAAAAAGGTCCCATAAACATTTCGGCTAGCCTTAAGGCGTCGGCGCCGTAATGTTTAATGATCTCATCAGGATTAATAACATTCTTCCATCTTTTGGACATTTTTTTTCCGTCTTCGGCTAAAACCAAACCCACATGTCTAAATTTTTTGAACTGTTCTTTAACTGAAACTAATTTAAGGTCGTAAAGAAATTTATGCCAAAAACGAGCATAAATCAAATGACGAGTAGCATGTTCAGCGCCGCCCACATAAAGATCAACCGGCAACCAATATCTGTATAATTTTGAATTTTGAATTTTGAATTTTGAATTATCTCGCATAATATAAGCAAGATAATACCAGCAAGAACCAGCCCATTGGGGCATAGTATTGGTTTCTCTTTTAGCCGGACCGCCGCATTTCGGACATTTTGTTTCAACCCATTTCTTAATGCCCGCCAAGGGAGATTCACCAGTGTCAGTAGGTTGATAATATCTAACTTTTGGCAATCTCAACGGCAAATCTTCCACAGGCAAAGCAATCCAGCCAGGATTTAATAGTTCGCCTTTGTTAAACCTTAACTTTGAACTTTGAACTTTAAACTTTAAACTTTCCGCTTGTTTTTTGCACTCAGCGCAAAAAACAAGCGGAATAGGCTCTCCCCAATATCGTTGCCGGGCAAAAACCCAATCTCTTATTTTATAATAAACCGCTTTTCTGCCTAATTTGTTTTTTTCCAACCATTGAACCATTTTTTCTCTTGCCTTTTCCGAATCCAAACCTGTAAATTGACCTGAATTTATTAAGACGCCATCTTTAATAAAAACTTTTTCTAAATTTTCCGATTCGGATTTATTTAATTCTTCTGACGAAGAGATTTTTTTTTGGTTTTTAGGGATTATTACTTCAATAATTTCAAGATTGTATTTTTGAGCAAATTCAAAATCTCTTTTATCATGACAGGGCACCGCCATAATTGCGCCAGCGCCATAAAAAGGCAAAACATAATCAGCGATAAAAACAGGAACTTCTTTTCCATTAAAAGGATTTACCGCTTTAATTCCTTTTAATTTTAAGCCGGTTTTTTCTTTTTCTGTTTCTCGTTGTAAATCGGTTTTATCTTTTACCGTCTTAATATATTTTTCAACCTCGGTAAAGTTTGAAATTTGCGATTTGAGTTCTGAAATAATTTTGTGTTCCGGGGCAAAAACTAAATAAGCGCAACCAAAAATAGTATCAAGACGAGTAGTAAAGACCTCTGCGAATAATTTTTGACTTTTTCCCGGGGTTTTAGATTTAATAGATTGGATTTCAAATTTTATCAAGCTGCCAACGCTTCGACCTATCCAATTTTTTTGCATTTCAATTATTGAATCCTCCCAATCCAAATCTTTAAGGTCGTTTAACAATCTTTGGGCATATTCGGTAATTTTTATCACCAACTGTCTTAATGGCTTTTTTTCTATCAGGGCCCCGCATCTTTCACAATTTCTTCCCTCTAAATCTTCCAAGGCCAGGCCTGTTTTACAGGAAGGGCACCAATAGGCAGGTTCAAAAGAAATATAAACTAATCCCTTTTTAAAAAGTTCCAAAAAAGTCCATTGGGTCCATTTATAATATTCCGGGTCAGTGGTGTTAATTTCCCTTGACCAATCATAACTAGGCCCAATTTTTAATAATTGGTTTTTATAAATTTTAATATTTTTTTTAACCGCTTTTTCCGGATGAATCTTATATTGAAGAGCGTAATTTTCAGCCGGCAAACCAAAGGCGTCCCAACCCATTGGATGTAAAACTTCAAAACCCTGCATTTTTTTCATCCGAGCTATAATATCCGTCGCGATATATCCTTTTAAATGGCCAACATGGAGTCCCTCTCCAGAAGGATAGGGAAACATATCCAAAACATAGAATTTTGGTTTTTTTGAAAAATTTTTAGTTCTAAAAACCCGATATTTTTCCCAATGCCTTTGCCACTTTTTTTCAATTTTCTGAAAATTGATTTCCATAATTTCGAAAAGACAATAGACAAATAAATATAACCTTATTTTAATTGAAAAGAATATCATAAAAAAACCAAGCTTCAAGCATTGGTCTCTATGTTAAATTAAAAATGGCATTATTATCGCATAACCATTTTAATTTAATTGCCATTCCCTAAAAAGGCATTTTTTTCGAACAACACTTGACAAGGTAGTATCGTTAATGATACCATTTTTATGAACGGCGCGCAAAACTTTAGTTCTTTGATATATTTGATATAATAAAAATGAAAAGATTTGTATAGACCTTTTGCGAAA